>JADKJT010000018.1 GCA_016720905.1 Gemmatimonadaceae bacterium
CATTCGACGGCGTCGAAACTCTTCCACGGTCCGTCGCGATAGATGACCCGTCTTGAAGAGCCCAATGATCGTTCGGCCAGGGCGTTGTCGTAGGAGTCGCCACGGCTGCCGACCGACGGCGCAATGCCGGCTTCCGCCAGCCGCTCGGTGTACCGAATGCAGATACCGCCCGCCGTGGTCGCTGTGATGTACCAGCGGCCCGTCGGTGTCGCGATCCGCCAGCGCTTGTTCGAGTGCATCGAGGGCCAGGTCACTGCGCATCGAGGTACTCGCGCGCCAGCCCACAATACGCCGCGCAAACACGTCAATCACAAACGCGACGTACACGAAGCCGCGCCACGTGGAGACGTACGTGAAGTCCGACACCCACAGCTGATTCGGGCGCGTCGCCGTGAAGTTGCGTTGCACCAGATCGCGCGGCGGTTCGCTGTGCACGTCCGGGATGGTCGTCTGCACGCGTCGCCCGCGCACGACACCGCGCTGCCCATCCGCCTGCATCAGGCGGCTACCGTGCAGCGCGCGACGCTGTGGCGTTCGCGGCGCAGCTCCTTCCACACTTCTTCGCGCCGTACACGCGCCGATTAGCGCGCCAGACGCGCGCAATCTCGGGGCGGAGTTCGGCATCGCGCTGCGCACGCGCCGGCACCCGCGACGGGTCCACCGCACGCGCTTTCTGCTCGTAGTACCAGGACGGAGCGGTCTGCAACTGCGCAGATCGGCTCGACTCCAAACCTCTTCCCGATGCGCGTCGATGAAGGACACGATCACGGCCCGCGGCGGTCGAGCTCCGCCTGGGCAAAATACGCAGACGCCTTGCGGAGGATTTCATTCGCGCGGCGCAGTTCCTTGTTCTCGCGTTCGAGCGCCTTGACGCGCGCGTGTTCCTCGGTGGTCACCCCGGCGCGTCGGCCGGTGTCGACCGCTCGCCGCTTGATCCAGCTGCTGAGCGTCTGCGCCGAGCAGCCAATCTTGGCCGCGACGGACGTGATCGCCGCCCACTGCGAGGTATGCTCCTTCTCGTGCTCATACACCAGCCGCACTGCCCGCTCACGCACTTCTGAGGAAAACCGTGGTCGTTTCGCCATGACTCCAACCTCTCACACTTTGGAGTCTCCTGTAAACCCGGGTCGATTCAAGTCGACAAATCGCCTTGTCCTGGGCGAACGAGACGCTGAGTGATCTACAGAGTCCGAGGGTGGAGTCGGCTGTGGACTCTGCCATAGCGCGCGAGACCTCTGCACGTCTAAGGCCTGATGGATCAGCGCCGAATGCCAACCCGCGAAGCAGGGTCGCTTCCGGCAACTCTGCGCATTCAGTTTTCGGGCGAGGCAGAGTGTTGAGGTCAGCGTTGCGTGCGCCGACGTTGTATGACGGCCATCGCTCGAGCCACCACTCATCTTCGCGGACCTCGACCACGCGAGGCGCTGGACGTTGACGGTGCTCCCTCGCTCTCGGTGTTCGAATGCAAGACCCACGTAGGCCGCGCAGCGAGCAGGCGCGCATCGAGCCAGTCGGCCAATGCGATGCACGCTTTAGACGGCGTCCAACCGTCGGCGTTTTCAGTGAGTCCAGGCAAGTCCGAAAAACCAATCGATAGCCGCCGTACATCCCCGACTGCCTATACCGATCAAACTTTTCATCGGAAAGGCCGAACCGTTTGCCTTCTGGCGATTCCCCTTACACCATGCGGAGACGCCACGAATGCCCGAAAGCGGTCGCGTCTTAGCGTCGTTCGCCAGTAGGTTCGTGCGTGCAATCCACATTAGCTCGAGAGGGCGAAGCCATGCATAGCGATCACGCTGCTCTGACCTACTGCTCACGCCCGTACCGCCAGCTGCTGTGAACGCTGCGTGCGAGCGCACAAGACTCCAAGCGAGAATAGTTACCCAGCGACCATCCGAGATGCGACCACTCATGTTCGGAGCAACCGCATCAGCGAACTGGTCAGCAAGCGCACGAATGCTGGTAAGCGGATCTCCGCGTCGCTCGACGATTGGCTCCCCAAGGCGCGGTAAATAGGGCGCGAGGTTTTGGCGGCCCTTCGATTGACGCAGCAGCGACCATTAGTTTCTCTGCTCAACGTGGATTCAACAAGTCGATGAGCGGCGACGCTCATCGCAAGGCATCAGCGTCCTGCTTTGTGGATGAGTAGGCGATAATCCCCATTCAGGGCGCTACGCGCAAGTCTGCGGTGTACTCTTGTGAAGCGATTGGGGGGAATATGCGGACTGGGTCCGACAGTCGGACCTCACCCCGGTCGGAGAAGTCCTTCCAACAGTTCAGGTCGTCAGAGTCTCCGCGTCCGTATCCATCGTCGCGTACGATGGTTGAGGAAGCGGTGACTTTGTCAGATCCGAGATTTCGCGAATTGCGGTCGCTGAATGTCCCTGTTTCGTGCTCGGATTCGCTCGTGTGAGCGATGCCTGCAACAACAAACGCAAGTGCGCCTGCTCGAAGGCACCAATGCGCTTTGCAAGGTTCTTGCAGTTCTCGACGTCAAACACCAGAAACACTGAACCCGGCACGCTGCCGTAGACGCCTTTCGCACGCTCATCCAGGTCTACTGGATGTAGCGTCCAACCCTTCCCTGAGGATGGCCCACTTGGCAATGCCTCATTTGCTACTAGTGTAGTGTCGCAGAAATAGCGTGCATAATACGGCGAGTGGTGTTATCTTGTGGTCCATGCCACTGCCGATTCGGAAAATCGCATTGCGTCGCGGCGACCGCAGCCAGTTGGAGCACCTGGTGCGGTCGCGGACGACAGCCCACCGCGTCGTCGAGCGGGCGCAGATCGTGTTGGCCTCCGCGGTCGGCGAGGCGGGGAATGCGATCTGTGCGCAGTTCGGCGTGTCGCGGCCCACGGTGTCGCGCTGGTTGGATCGCTATGAGGCGGAGGGGCTGACCGGGCTCGAAGCCGATCGTCCGCGCGCCGGTCGGCCGAAGCAAATCACCCTCGTGGAAGAAGCGGCGATCGTCGAGCGCACGCTGCATACCGCTCCGCCCAGCGGCACGCATTGGAGTACGCGCCTGATGGCGCAGGTCAGCGGCCACCATCACGCGACCATTGCGCGCATCTGGCAGGCGCACGGGCTGAAGCCGCATCGGGTGAAGCGGTTTAAGCTGTCGACCGATCCTGAGTTCGTCAGCAAGCTGCGCGATGTGGTGGGGCTCTATCTGAATCCGCCGGAACGCGCCGTCGTCTTTTCGTTCGACGAGAAGAGTCAGATCCAGGCGCTCGATCGCACGCAACCGGGGCTGCCCTTGAAGAAAGGCCGCGCCGGCACGATGACGCACGACTACAAACGGCATGGGACGACGACGCTGTTCGCCGCGCTCGACGTCGCCACCGGGAAGATTCTGCAGGACTGCATGCCGCAGCACCGCCATCAGGAATTCCTCGTGTTTCTCAAGCAGATGGCGCGCAGCGTCCCGAAAGAATTCGCCATCCATGTCATCCTCGACAACTACGCCACGCACAAACATGCGGACGTAAAGCGGTGGTTGCAGCGCAATAAGCGCGTGCACTTCCACTTCACACCCACGTCCGCCTCTTGGCTCAATCTGGTCGAGCGC
This sequence comes from Gemmatimonadaceae bacterium, assembly GCA_016720905.1. Lineage (NCBI taxonomy): Bacteria > Pseudomonadati > Gemmatimonadota > Gemmatimonadia > Gemmatimonadales > Gemmatimonadaceae > Gemmatimonadaceae bacterium. Next base: position 3,575 of record JADKJT010000018.1, read on the forward strand.
TTCTTCGGTGAGCTGACCGAACGCCAGATTCGTCGCCTCGCCGTCACCAGCGTCGATCAACTCATTGCGGCGATCACCGCGTACATCGACCGCCGCAACGCACACCCCACCCCGTTTGTTTGGACCGCCACCGTGCAACAGATTCTCAAGAAGGTCGGGAAAGCGAACGCAACTTTGGCGACACTACACTAGTAGGATAAGTCTGGTCGGCGACACCCCTCATGACTTCGATCATCCCAAGGTTCAAGCGGCAGCTTGGGAAGTGCTGATAAGCCCCACCTTGCGGGCGCGAGCGTGTGCGCCTTCAGGATCGATGCAGCCAGGCGTTTCAAAACGATCAGTCCGGTGTCACCTGGCGGGAAGTAGCTGGCGATGGCTTTGTTCAGCTTTGGCATCGGTCCATCAAGAGTGGGAGGGTGATTGCGACGCAGCCAAGTCCTTGGAAGTATTGCAGCTTGGCAAGGTGATACTAGCACGGCGGGCTAACTCAGGCATCTCCACTTTCGTAGACACGATGTCAATGGAAATCCTGCTTCCGAGGCGGGCGGAAACTCTACAGTGCTGATCAGCCAAGGACTACTCCACCGTCGCGCGAGGCACAAACCGTTCCACCGCCCCCTCAATAAGCTCAAACACGCGTCCATCATCATCCGCCTGCGTCCGCCCCAGCAACCCATCCACCCAGCGCTGCGGAATCCACGCGGTCCCATGCGCCGCCCCCAGCGCCCCGCCCACAATCGACGCAATCGTGTCGTTGTCCCGTGTCTCGTTCACGGCCTGCTCCATGGCCACCACCGGTTCGTGACCGTGCCGAGCGAGGATGTACATCACACTCGGCACCGTCTCCATAGAGCCGGAGACACCTGCTTCAGTGGCTCAGCATTCGTGCCGATGATGGCGGAGATGACGAGCCGTACGGTACTTTGTGCGTGGCGGGAGTAAGGCCGCTGGCCGGTTGCACATCAGCCTATATCGCGAACTCAGCAGGAAGCCCGTAAAGCCTGTGCTGGCACGAGAGCACCACCTCGATCGGCTCCTCAATGGCATGGCGTGGCGCAAGCATCATCCCGCGATCCGGTATGTCACACAAGGGATTGGGTTGCGCATAAAGAAACTGCATGACCGCTGCTTCAAATCTCTCAAGTATTCTGGGAGCGGTTCCCACGTCCACCACGAAAATTCGAAAGCTTGACAACTGTCTTCGCGCAGCCGCCTCGAGTTCCAGTCGACGTACCTCGTACTCAGCAACCCGCTCCCGTGGGCGCGCCTTTGTCCAGAATCCATGCCAATGCTCGACGCGCTTCCCGTCTCGCAGCGCGTCAACATCAAGGATGGTGTACACGCCGTTCAAGTATCCCCGAGTGTGCTCCCTCAATCGAGTGGAGACCGGACGCCTAGTGATGCCCGCGCCATACAGCAGGAACCCATCGGCGTATTCAAACGTCCAAAGGTAGACTCCGGGGGTTGAGGGCGCGCCTGGCAGTATTGATTCGGTGTTGGGCCACGCAAATGGTCCTTCCCAGACAGATTCGATGCGTTTCGTCACTAGGCGCAAGACCGGGTTTGGAGTTCTTGTCGGCACAATATAGAACGACCACTGGGAAACGTTCAAAGGATCGGACGTCGAACAAGTTTGACATACGATTCTGCGCGGTCGCAGCGACATTGGCAATGACGTGCGTGACCAATGCGCAGCGACGTCGCTTACTCTACCTTGGGGCGCGACAGTCAGTGGCGCGCATCCCTCACCCGATACGATCGCCTTAGTCGAGATCCATCAGCTCGTTCAATCCTCCCCGTGCGCATTGTCTCCTGGAATGTCCTCATCGGCGGTGGCCTTCGCATCAGGTCCATCGTTGACTGCCTGCTTCAGCGTCAACCCGATGTGATCGTCCTGCAGGAAACCCTCGCCAAGCGCGAGGATGCACTCTGCGGACGGCTGCGTGACGCCGGATTCTCACATCATGCGACCGCCCCTCGTGAATCCGGCCAACGCGGGCTTTGTGTGCTGTCCCGTCACGCATTCGAGGTATTGGACTCCCCGTCGCACGCCGCCCTGCACACCCGCGGATGGTTGGAGTTGAGACTCCCGCATGCCGGCATCGACGTCGGCGCGGTATACGCGCCTGCATCGGCGCCAAAGCTTCCGGCATTCTGGTCGGCCGCTCAGGCGTGGTGGCCGGCGTGTGTTGATCGGCCGTACCTGCTCATTGGAGACTTCAATGCCGGAGAGTCCCACGTCGACTCCAACCATCGGTTCCAGGCCGACGCAGGTATGGTCGCTCTTCGCAATTCCGGCCTGGTCGACGCTTGGCGACTCATGCACCGCGACAAGCGCGAGTTCACATGGCACGTGACGAACAGGGGAAAGACTTTTCCGTTCCGCCTCGACCATGCATTTGTGTCACCTGCGCTGGCATCGCAGGTCTCTGCGTGCACCTACGATCACACCGTGCGCGAGACGAAACTATCCGACCACTCGATGCTGTTGCTCGATATCGATGTTGCCGTCGCTTCGCCCCTGGCACCGATTGGTGAGGCGTCATGAACCCTGATCGACTCGTGACCCAGCCGCCTATCGTCAATGCGTATTGCGTCTCCCCCGGCCTAGTGTACGCCGGCGAATATCCCGGGAGCCGGCCGCACACACCCGATGCGCAAACCAATGCGAGACTCGCGGCTTTTCTCGACGCTGGCATCACCGCCTACATCGACCTCACCGAGCCGCAGGAACTCAATCCGTACGCCGAGTCGCTTCACCAGCTCGCCCGCGCACGCCATAGCGCGATCATCCATCAGCGTCACGCGATTCGCGATGTCAGCACCTGCACCGAGTCCACCATGCGCGGCATCCTCGATACTATCGATGCGCACCACGCCGCGCCGGGCGCTCGGTCTATGTCCACTGCTGGGGTGGCATTGGCCGTACCGGCATGGTGGTCGGTTGCTGGTTGGTCCGGCAAGGCGCCACGCCCGAACAGGCGCTGGCCCAGGTGAGCGCCGGCTGGCAGTCCATGTCGCCCCACAAATTGCACCGTAACGCCGGCAAGACGTCACCGGAAACCGCTGAGCAGATTGCCATGGTGCGCGCGTGGCAGCCAAACACATGACCCAATCCTCCACGCGCGATCGCGCCGTTGGCGCACTGCTCGGCCTCGCCGTCGGTGACGCACTCGGCACCACCCTCGAGTTCAAGCGTCCTGGCAGCTTCACTCCGCTCACCGACATGATCGGTGGTGGCCCATTCGACCTGCAACCGGGGCAGTGGACCGACGACACGTCCATGGCGCTCTGCCTCGGCGAAAGTCTGCTCGCGTGCAACGGGTTCGACGCGCACGATCAGATGTCGCGCTACCTGCGCTGGTATCGCGACGGATATTGGTCCAGCACCGGCCACTGCTTCGACATCGGCAACACGGTGCGCGAAGCGCTCTCGGCACCTTTGAGCGCGGTGGCGCGCCACCGTGGGGCCCCACCCGCGAGCAATCCGCCGGGAACGGGTCACTCATGCGTCTCGCCCCGGTGCCCATCTACTGGCATCGCGATCCGGCAACCGCCATTGCGCGCGCTGCCGACAGTTCGCGCACCACGCATGGCGCGCCCGTCGCCGTCGATGCATGTCGCTTCGCCAGTGGCCTGATCGTCGGCGCAATCAACGGCGCCACCAGGGAACAACTGCTTGCGCCGCGATACGCGCCGGTGCCCGACGCATGGGTGGCCGAGCCGTTGCATCCGCTCATCGATGCCATTGCCGGCGGCTCGTACGCGCGCAAGTCGCCGCCAGACATCCAAGGCACTGGCTATGTCGTGCACTCGCTCGAAGCCGCGCTCTGGGCGTTCGCCACCACCAGTGACTTTCGCACTGGCGCGCTGGCCGCCGTCAACCTCGGAGATGATGCGGACACCACTGGGGCGATCTATGGGCAGCTGGCCGGTGCGTACTACGGCGTGGACGGGATTCCGCAGGCGTGGCGCGAACGCGTGACACGCGCGGACGAGATCGTGGAGATGGCGGAGCGGTTGGCGCGCGGATAGCGGGGTCTGTTGAAGGATCAAGCATGATTCCACTCGGCTGTAGGCCGACCCATCCGGCAAGCAGTCAGCCATGCAATGATTTGATCATGGCGGCCCGTGCGCGGGCTCACGATGTTGCGAATGTTTGAGCGTTCGCCGTCCGACGGAGCGTGAACATTTCAAGTCCAGCGCGGTCCGCTACACTCGCCGCCGTCCCGAGACCGATTGGCGATTCGGGACGAATGGATCGGGCGGGCGGGCCCCCGCCGGCGGGCGCCCCGCGGGGGGCGCCGCGGGGGGGCCGGGGCGGGCCGCCGGGGGCGGCGGGGGGGGCGTTCCTCGACCGCAGGTTCCGCCCATGAACGTGAAGTACTTCAAGGACACCGATACCGCACTTTTGGAGTTCTCTGACGCGCCCGTGGACGAGACGCGCGAGATCGCCGAAAACGTGGTGGTGGACCTCGACAAAGATGGCAACCTGGTCAGCATGACCATCGAGCACGCGGCCGTCGTCGCCAAGCTCCCGCAGCTCAGTCTCGAGGAGTTCGATGTCAGCGCGGCGTAACGCAGATCGTTCGGTTACTGCTCGACGCTGGTCGAACTCGCGCGGCCGAATCAAGCCCAGCACGCATGTGGTCCGGCTGCGCAAGCCAGACCTGCCAGTCGCCGATGAAGCCGGGGGCGGGTGCTCGCGCAGCCGTGTTTGGGCACGCCCCGCGCCATCGCGATCTTCGTCTTTGGCGACTCCCTGACGAAGAAGCCGTAGGGCATGCGACCTGCGGCTTCGCGAGCGGCGTGTCGATGAAGTCCTCGTCGCGAGGGGATTCAGCGTGCCCGAAGCAGCCGGTCTACGTTTCGTCGTTGATGAAGGCAGGCGCGAACTTCGATCATGTCGGCGGTGACGCGATAGTAGATCGAGTACGGGAAGCGCCGCAGCAGAATCCGCCGAACTACGGCGTCTTCAATCGCTGCTTGAGCTCGTCCCAGGGCTCCGACGGCTGTTCAGATGGATCACGCAGTCGTGACTCCAACGTCTCGCGATGCCATTCGGGCACCGGCACCGCCTGCGGGTCGTCAAGACTGTCCCACACCTCCTCGAGGAGGCGGAGGCGTGCCTCCGAGGGCAAGCTCAGAATTTCGTCGCGCAGCGGTCGGGATGCCATGTATGGAGTCTCGCGCAAAGATCCAGCCGAATCAAGCCGTGCGTGATTTTGATGCGCCATGAACGCGTGTCGTTGTCCCCCACCACATCGTCACGCGAGATGGTATTCGTGACATCTTGAACCTCCAGCCACGTCGCGGCGGTGAGGCAAAGCGGAGATTGCGCGTGCCGACCATGGGCTGCTGACACCGCAGGAGCTCCGCGACATTCGCGGTCAGCACGATCTCACCCAGCAACAACTCGAGCAGTTGCTCAACGTGGGACCAAAGACCGTCGTGCGGTGGGAGAAGGGGACGGTCGTGCAGAATGCAGCCACCGTTACTCTGCTGCGCTTGTTGCGCGATGTGCCGGCCGTCTATCGGCATCTCCGTCGTACCCGCCACCACGCAATCCGCGAGACCACACCGTAGCCAAGGGTAGCGGGCCTTCTCTTCGAACCGCATGCAATGATTCGATGATGGCGGATGGCGTTCGAAATCACGAAGTTGGGAGAGCCATCCTGCGGACATAGCTGAGGAACGGCGGCTGGCTGGCAGTCCGGACGGGTACGCCCTATTGTTAGGAGTATGGAAACGAACTGGCCACTTCTACGATTCGCGAACACGGGAGGACAGCTGTGACCAAAGTCGAGCAACTAGAACACGAAAGCCAAAAACTCTCAGCCGGCGAACTCGCGAACTTCCGCGACTGGTTTGCGGAGTTTGACGCCGCCGTCTGGGATCAACAGATCGACGCCGATGCGTCCAACGGAAACCTGGATCGACTCGCCGATGCGGCGCTCGCGGATCATGTCGCGGGTCGTTCGCGCAAACTTTGATCCATCACGCCGCGCCGAGTTTCTGGCGGTGCTACGACGCGCTGCCCGCTATCGTGCGCGCGCTCGCTGACAAGCAATTCCAACTCCTCAAGGCCGACCCACGCCATCCATCGTTGCACTTCAAGCACGTGAAGCGCTTTCACTCGGTTCGCATCGGCGCACATTACCGCGCGTTGGCCGTCGACGCACCCGATGGCGTCCTGTGGTTCTGGATCGGATCGCATTCAGATTACGATCGCCTCGTCACCTAACAACACGCGCAAAGTTCTGCGACGACAATGACCCGATGGGGGCGGCCAGGCGAAGCGAGATCACGAGGCCGTGAGATTCCCGCCTGCAGCGGTGCCCGATTGTCTCATTGCGGATTTCCGAACGGCCTCGAATCGGCCTACGCCTGTTCTTCTATCCAGCCCGCCAGCGCCCGCACAGACCGTTCGACGAAGTCCGCCCAATCGTTCACCGGTGAATGCGCACTCCATACGGCCACCATGTCGTTCGCGCAGAAGGCGCGCCGGTGTTGCTCCAGCAGTTCACGTCCGTGCACGCCGAAGGCATAGCCGCTGAGCGGTCGCGAGTTCGCAGCGTCTGCCCAGTGCATGAAGGACGCCACGAACAGGACTCGCTCATGCCAGCTCGCCCATTGCGGTGTTGGCTCTACTGGCGCGAGAAGCGGAGCCCAGGCGGCCGAGAGCGCCCGGTATCCCGCCGGCTGCCCTTCGCGCGATTCGATGAGTCGCGCAGTAGCCAGGTCGTCGGCAGCCCGCCGAACGGCTGCCGGTGGTAGACGGTGGCGTCGGCTATCGCGGACGGTCGCCCACTCATCGCGCCGCGAGAGCAGCATCGCGATTAGGTCTGCCTTCATCCCCACGCCGATGCCAAGGCGCAGGCGAAGGAGTAACGACGCGCCCTCGGTCAGGCGGGCACGCGTCGCTCGTTGCTTTGGATCGGAGCGCCGTCCGGCCCCCGGATTCCTGCGTCTTACTCCTCGCCGCCCACGCTTGTGCGACGGCGCGCCAACGGAGGTCCTTGCCCGCATCCCTCGCGATCGCCGCGAACCAGGCAATCTCCTGGTCCAGCGCATGGCGAATGGAGTCCGGGTAGCGCGCCACGAGGTTCTTCATGCGCTGCACGCTCAGCAAGTCGGCGTTCTTCGCGGCCCAGTCGTGCAGGAGATCGCCGAGACGGCGTTCGACCGGCAGGAGCACCAACGAGATGAGCACCAACGATTCCGGGTCAATCAGGAGTGCAACGTTCGCCCGGCACTTCCATTGGTTGAGATGCCGTTCGTGGAGCGCCCTGATGCCCCCGCTCCCAGCGCACGCCATTGGCGCCACACGACGTGCAGCGTGGACTCGCGCAAGACGCCGGCCAGACGTTGCAGTCGAACGCGCGCGTCATGATCAGGGACGTCTGGAGCGTCACCCGTCGGTGCGCCCGGAGTCCTAGGTGAGTTGTTGTACATGTGCCAGCAGTCGTTGAAGAACATCGGCAAATGCCAGGATATCCACGTCCGAAGTGGCGCGTTCGACGATGCCGAGCATGTTGAGCGCGGCTCCGCCGAGGATGGTCACCGCATACTGGTGCCCTTCCGCGGCCAGCAATTCGCCAACCAATGTCAGCGCTTCGTTGATGTCCGATGAGCCTGAAAGAACCATTATAGTCCGTTACGAGATGTATTATGTATCGTTATAGCAACGTTAAGGGTGTGTCAAGCCTATCGCAAGAGGGCTAACTCGCTGGAGCAATGGATCGCGGGCTTAATTGCTCGCCACCTGAGGAACGTGACGGGCGATCGACATGGGCCTGCCGATCACAACCGCCGATGCGATCATCGAGCACCTTGCTCGCTATGTGAGTGAGATCGTTCGCGACGTTGCATACGTTGGCCATGAACTCTGACGTTACCTGACAACATGGCTCCATAAGAGTCTTGTTACTTTCGTTTGCTGCGGTTGTTGCGGTTACTGCGAATGGTCGTAGATTGTATACCATGACCGCAGCCACCGTACCTGTCCCTACCCCTGAGCAAGCCGAAGAGGCAAAACGCGCACTTCGTTCGCTGTCTCCCGCGTCCCGCGGGACTCAGCCCACCGTGCGCGTTCGCGCGGGCAACAAAGACGCCATCGTTCCCAGAGAGGCCTTCGAACTGCTGCTGGAGATTCTCGGGCAGATGGCCAATGGTAACGCCGTCACGATCGTGCCAGTACAGGCAGAGTTCACCACCCAACAAGCCGCCGATTTCTTGAACGTCTCGCGCCCGCATTTCATCGCGCTACTGGAATCCCGTGAACTGCCGTACCGCAAAGTGGGTACGCATCGACGCGTGCGATTCGAAGATCTGCTGCGGTACAAACAGATCGACGATGCGCGTCGTCAGGACGTGCTCGACGAGTTGGCGGCTGACGCTCAAGTGCATCGCCTGGGATACTGACACGCAAATAGCCATACCATGCATTGATTTGATGATGGCAGCCGGTGTGCGGATTCACGATCTTGGAGATTCGCACCAGCCGTCCACCCTCTCTCGGTGTCTTATGAGGTCATCGCCAGGCTTATGAGGACCATCATGCATCTGGAACTGAGCGCCGTCTTTCGCCGCGTGCCACTCGGCTATGTCGCCTATGTCGAGGAACTACCCGGCGCCAATACGCAGGGCGCAACGCTCGAGGAGGCACGCATCAATCTGCGTGAAGCGGTCGAGCTCATCATCGAAAGCAACCGCGCGCTCGCGCAGCTGGATGCCGCCGGTGCCGACGTGATTCGCGAGCCGCTGAGTCTATCGGCGTAGGCGCAAGGGATCGCGCGATGAAGCGAGCCGATCTTGTGCGCCATCTCGAGGCATGTGGCGGCCGACTTCTCCGAGAAGGGGGCAGCCACTCTGTCTACGTGAACGCCGCCGCCGCGCGGACCTCGACGGTGCCGCGTCATCGACGCATTTCGCTCACGACGTTGAAGACGTCCCTGCTGCGCTTGCTGCGCGATGTGTCGGTCGTCTATCGGTATCTTCGTCGTGCCCGCGACCACGCAATCCGCGAGACCACACCGTAACCAAGGGTAGCGGGCCTTCTCTTCGAACCGCATGCAACGATTCGATGATGGCGCCCGGCGCGAGCGGCTGTCTCGGTGCAATCTCCATTTGACACTTGTAACGTTACGGGCTACACTTAGTGAAGATCAGAAATATCGTACATAAAACCCTGCGGCGGTTGCATTCAGAGGATAGTGCGAAAGGCCTGCCCCCCGACTGTGTGCCGAAGCTGCGCAACATGCTGGCGTTCCTTCAGGACATGAACGATCCCGAAGAACTCGTGAGCCTTCCGACGTGGAATGCCCACCGGCTGAGCGGATCGCGCGCCGGAACGTGGAGCCTCCATGTGACACGCAACTGGCGTCTGACGTTCTGGATTAACACTGATGATGCGACGGTATGCGATGTCGACTTTGAAGACTACCACTAGGCAAGAACGAGAGACCAACCATGCGCATGCACAATCCACCGCACCCCGGGTGCTTCATTCGAAATGAGATCATTGAACCGTTGAACCTCACCGTGACAGCGGCCGCGCGCGTGCTCGGGGTCTCGCGCCCGGCGATCTCCAATCTCCTAAACGGTCACGCCGATCTCTCTGGTGAAATGGCCATGCGCTTCGAGAAGGCGTTTGGTGTCCACATGGATACGTTGCTTCGCATGCAGCTCTCCTACGACATCGCGCTCACGCGGCAAAACGAGAAGAAAATCAAAGTGAAACGCTATGTCAGAGACCACGTCGAAGCTGGTGTCTGATGAGACATGCGCGAATATCGTCGCGCTCGAGATCGGGAAAATCCGCAAGGATCTCATCTTCCGACATCCCGGAGGCCAGGTACTCGAGGACGTCGTAGACCGTGATCCGAAGCCCGCGAATACAGGGCTTGCCGCCCCGCTTGTCCGGCTCAATGGTGATGCGTTCTTGATAGTGCATGGATTGACGCTGCTGCGCGCGTGAACTAGACGTCAGGGGTTAACGATCAAGCTCCGAATCATCAAAGATGTCGCCAGGAAACTCACGGCCAAGGTTGCGATCGGTGAAGAACTCACGGGTCAAGCGGCTCGCTCGAGGAGCACGGCAGCCGAGACTTCGGCCTCATTGATCTCGTAGTCCATCGCGAGATCGGCAACGCTTTCTCCGGCGTCGATACGATCGGCAATCACGCTGGTCGAAATGCCGCGTCGGAGAATGATCGGCCTGCCGAACGCGATGCCGGCTTCGATGGCAATTGTCGGCGTAACTTCATTGCCGACGCCAGCGACAAACGGAAAGAGTCGCACCGGAAACTGCGCAACATCCCATTCGACCCGCCGAAGGTGCGACTCGAACAACTTCCGCATGGCAAGTTGCCCCGATGCCGTGAGATCGGTGAGCGCACCGTAGCGATCGAGGAACAGCCGACCGGCATTGGTCTTGAGTTCAGGACTCAGGAGTAGACGGTCGATGCCGAGTTCGTGCTCTGCGTACCGCATGGCTGTCCGGACGGCGGGCAGCGACACGCCATGATCAGTGCGTAACGCGCGCAGCACATGGGCTTCTACGAGATTCCAGAATGACAACATGACGGGATCGCGGCCAGCAGGACGAATCACACGCGTCGAACCCGCGGTGACACCATGCGTGGCCGCAACGACCCCGGTCACCCAAGTACGCAATGTCGCAACCGGCAAGCGAAGATAGCGAGCAGCCTCAGCGACCGGATACGCCGGAGCTTCCCGGTTATCGCGCGCTTGGGTAGGTGAACGTCGGTGGGCAGTCTGAGTCATGGGTTTACGTTATCGCTACGGCTATCCGCCCGCAACATCCGCGCGCCAGCGCCGCGCGCGCACACAGGCTCCGGACCGTTTAGATTTTCAGGTATGGCCACTTCGTTGCGGTTTCCGGAGGACGTTGTTCACAGCGATCCAGAACGCCTAGGCGGCACGCCGGTCTTCGTAGGCACGCGCGTCCCAGTCCAATCTCTCTTCGACTACCTCGAAGCTGGCGACGGTCTTGAGGAATTTCTGCATCAGTTCCCGTCCGTTCGCCGCGAGCAGGCCGTCGCAGCGCTGGAATACGCGCGGGACCAAGTAGTGGCCGGTGCGCGTCCTTCTTGACGAGTCGATTGCGATCGACTTCGCGCTCGACCTACCAGAACTCAAGGCGCAAACTGTTATCGGTTTCGGCTGGGCCGGTCTGAAGAACGGCGCGCTGCTGCGCCAAGCCGTCGGACAGTTTGAAGCGCTCATCACCATGGACAAGAATTTGCAGTTCCAGCAGAACCTTGCCGCGCACGCCATTGCCGTGGTGCTGATCCGCGCTCGTAGCAACCGCATTGACGATCTCCGTCCGCTTGTACCGCAGATTCTGGCTGCAGTTGCCGCAAGTGAACCAGGCGCGATCCGCGTCGTGGGTGCGTAACGGAGGGTTTGATCGAAAGAGGCTCAGGCGCTCCGACTCGAACAGTCGGTCTTGCACGATGCGATACTTCTCGAATTCGCTTTCGGCGTGGGCGTGGGCAATTTCGGCAGTAACTCTGCCGGCATCCTGCAAGATTTCCCGGTCGGTCGCGGCTCGGAATTGACCTTGTAACCGACTGCGATGATGGCGGTGAGGTTGCAGTGCTGGTGTCGTAGGATTTGCCGTCGGTGGCAGTTATTCGAAAATTTCGAACAACTGCACCCTCCGTCAGCTCTTGGTCGGCGAAGACCTTCTTCAGATGGTAGTTGATGGTGTGGGTTTCCACATCGTAGAGCAGCCCCATCATCTTCTAGTGTAGTGTCGCAGAAATAACGTGCATAATACGGCGAGTGGTGTTATCTTGTGGTCCATGCCACTGCCGATTCGGAAAATCGCATTGCGTCGCGGCGACCGCAGCCAGTTGGAGCACTTGGTGCGGTCGCGGACGACAGCCCACCGCGTCGTCGAGCGGGCGCAGATCGTGTTGGCCTCCGCGGCCGGCGAGGCGGGGAATGCGATCTGTGCGCAGTTCGGCGTGTCGCGGCCCACGGTGTCGCGCTGGTTGGATCGCTATGAGGCGGAGGGGCTGACCGGGCTCGAAGCCGATCGTCCGCGCGCCGGTCGGCCGAAGCAAATCACCCTCGTGGAAGAAGCGGCGATCGTCGAGCGCACGCTGCATACCGCTCCGCCCAGCGGCACGCATTGGAGTACGCGCCTGATGGCGCAGGTCAGCGGCCACCATCACGCGACCATTGCGCGCATCTGGCAGGCGCACGGGCTGAAGCCGCATCGGGTGAAGCGGTTTAAGCTGTCGACCGATCCTGAGTTCGTCAGCAAGCTGCGCGATGTGGTGGGGCTCTATCTGAATCCGCCGGAACGCGCCGTCGTCTTTCGTTCGACGAGAAGAGTCAGATCCAGGCGCTCGATCGCACGCAACCGGGGCTGCCCTTGAAGAAAGGCCGCGCCGGCACGATGACGCACGACTACAAACGGCATGGGACGACGACGCTGTTCGCCGCGCTCGACGTCGCCACCGGGAAGATTCTGCAGGACTGCATGCCGCAGCACCGCCATCAGGAATTCCTCGTGTTTCTCAAGCAGATGGCGCGCAGCGTCCCGAAAGAATTCGCCATCCATGTCATCCTCGACAACTACGCCACGCACAAACATGCGGACGTAGCGGTGGTTGCAGCGCAATAAGCGCGTGCACTTCCACTTCACACCCACGTCCGCCTCTTGGCTCAATCTGGTCGAGCGCTTCTTCGGTGAGCTGACCGAACGCCAGATTCGTCGCCTCGCCGTCACCAGCGTCGATCAACTCATTGCGGCGATCACCGCGTACATCGACTGCCGCAACGCACACCCCACCCCGTTTGTTTGGACCGCCACCGTGCAACAGATTCTCAAGAAGGTCGGGAAAGCGAACGCAACTTTGGCGACACTACACTAGGTGAGCCAGACATTTTCATCGGCGTAAACGGCTTCGACACCACCCTGGCCGCTGGCAAGCAGCTGGCCGGCGTGTACTACGGTGTGGATGGGATTCCGCAGGCGTGGCGCGAACGCGTGACACGCGCGGACGAGATCGTGGAAATGGCTGAGCGGTTGGCGCGCGGATAGCGGGGTCCATTGATGGATCAAGCATGATTCCGCTCGGCTGTAAGCCGACCCATCCGGCAAGCAGCCATGCCATGCAATGATTCGATGATGGCGACCAAACCTTCTGGTCACGACGTTGAAGGCGTCGCTCAGGGGCGCCAAACCCCTTTCCAGTTAAGTAGCACTATGCTACCTTATCTATTCTGTTGTGCTTGCTCGTCTCCCCCGGTACTCGCTGGATCGCGTTCAACAGCTGGTGGCAGCCGACCGCTATCGCGTCACCGACAGCGCACGGCGAGGCGCCCTCGAGCTGGGCTTGGACGAATCTGATATCGTCGAGTGTGTGGCCGGGCTGACGGTGGTCATCTCGTTCAAACGACTGTGACAACATCCACGTTGAATCGCTGTCCTGAGTGCGGTGGCAACATCAAACGGACTCGCACAGTCGTCACCACGCGCGTCGGACGGCGGGCGATTCCTGTCACTGGCAAGTTCTTGCAGTGTCAGGGCGAATGTCGAGAGGTCTACTTTGAACCGGGCGAGGCCAATGAAGTCTCGCAGCGCGCGGCAGAGATTGCGCGCACCGGCGATGGACTGCTCACCCCGCAGGAGATCCGCGACATTCGCCATCAGCACGATCTCACCCAGCAACAGTTCGAGCAGTTGCTCAACGTGGGGCCGAAGACCGTCGTCCGGTGGGAAAGGGGAACGGTCGTGCAAAACGCGGCCACCGATACCCTGCTGCGCCTGCTGCGCGATGTGCCGGCCGTCTATCGGCATCTCCGTCGTATACGCGACCTCGCAACCCCCGAGACTACACCGTAAACAAGGGGCGCTACTAAACGTCGAGATAGACGTTGACTGACGCCGCCAGTCTGGACCAGGGTCGCGGGCGTTCGCATCGAACCGCCTGCAATGATTCGATGATGGCAGATCGTTCGCGAAATCACGAGGTTTGGAGAGCCATCCTGCGGCCATGGCTGAGGAACGGCTACTGGCTGGCTGGCAGGCCGGACGGGGACGCCCTATTGTTAGGAGCATGGATCTCTTGAACCGCATTTCCGTGGACGCCGACATTCGCTTCGGAAAGCCCTGTGTGCGCGGAACGCCTATTTCAGTGGGCGAGGTGCTGAGCTATCTGGCATCCGGGATGACAGAGACGGAGTTGCGCGAGGAGTTTCCGCAACTTGCCCATGAGGACATCCTTGCTCGCTTCGCCTTCGCGGCCGAGCGTGAGCGTCGCCTGCAGGTTATCCCGGCGGCGTAGTGGTCCTTCGGTTACTCCTCGACGAGAACCTGTCGGAGCAGTTGGTTCGGGCGTTGGCGCCGCGATTCGCGGACTCACTGCATGTGAGGTTGCTCCGGACTCGGCGGTGCTTCCGATCTCCAGCTTTGGAATCTGGCTATTGCTGAAGACCTGTGCTCGTCACGAAGGACGAGGACTTTGTGAAGCTCAGCGTACTGCGCGGGCCGCCGCCGAAGGTGATTTTGCTCAATGCCGGCAATGTCGCGAACTCCATTGTCTCGAACCTCATCTTGCAGAACGCAGCAGCGATCGAGGCATTCGGTTGCACATCCTGAACTCGGCGTCTTGGCGCTCGGCCTCGGCCCACGGTCGCGGTAGGCGGTACCTGCAGCGCCGATCCCGATGCGACAGGTGTTCGTTACTTGAGAGTTGACGTCCGCGATGGCCTGGCGATCCAGCTGTCTCTCGACGAAGGAGCCGACGATGAAGCCTGAGTTGCGCTACGAGGTCGTCCTCTACTGGTCCGAGCCCGACGAGGCGTTCATCGCCGAGGTGCCGGAGCTGCCAGGCTGTGCGGCGGACATTTCAGGCCCCGCTGCCGACCGCCAGCAGACGCAGATCGTGCTTCATGGCCTCGCGCTGTCTCGGGGCGGCGAGCAAGACGTCGACGGTGAGGATGGCCCCCCGGAGGATCGCTGACAGATCGTATATGCCGGACTCGTGCGCGACGGCCATGGCCTGTTGCGGGAGTGCTGCCTCAGCACGGAACTTCACGCGCGCACCGGCAGTACCCTTCGCCTCCGCGCTTTGCGCATGCTTCCACACCAGCCGCGCGAACTTCTTATCGCGAACGATCCTCGACAGGGCATAGCGACACAACGCGCCCTTGAACGGCTCCGGCCGAACGTCCAGCTCGGCCGCCATCATGTTCAATCGGTCCTCAAGCTCCAGCGAGATCCGCGCATTTTGCTCCTTCATTACCCGCTGTCGAGCCTCCTTGATCCGCGGCATGGATTGCGCCGGAACCGACACGGTGTTGTCGCACTGCAGGCACACGCCAACCAAGACATTCGGCACGCTCACTTTCGACTTTTCAAGCTTCAGGAGGCGGTACTGATATTCGGTCTCCCGCATTGTCCCACAGTGCCGGCAGGTCGCTCGAGACCGATCCCCGGCACTGAGGAACCGAATCCTTTTCGGCGTCGGCGGAATGATGACCTTCACGGAACGGCTAGTTCCTCTACTGGGCTGTGCAGTTGTTGTCGTCACGGAGCGACGTTCGAGAGGTTGAGGGACGCCTGATTTCAAGCCCGTGGGAACTTGCTCTTGTGCACACTGATGAACATCGCCACGTCCGCCGGCAGCTCCACGAAGTAGAACCGAATGAACCACTGCTCCCCGGCCATCACCGGCTTCATCTCATGCTTCATGATGCTCGGATCTTCCGTCATTGGTTTGGCGGTGTACTGCCCGCCGTTACACCGGCTGATCAACCGCTTCACGTCCTCGACCGTGACCTGCCCGGTCGCCAGCAAGTTGTTTTCGGATATCGCCTCTCGGGCCTCCGACTCAAAGGCTTGAGTCACGCGGCACCTCCAAAGTGTACACCACTTGGGGTACGATATGCAAGCGGCCGGAACGCGCGCTGATGGCATGCTCGATCACGAGCCTTGGGGGACGGGCGTCAGTGAAGTTCCTCGTCATTGATTCACGTAATCGCATCGGGTTGGCGCTTGCCACCGATGCGCGATTTCGGTAACAGTACGAAACTCGCCAGCGTCGCGCGCGCATTGGAACCCCGATAAAGCGAACGCCCCGAGGAGATCACTCTCCCCGGGGCGTGGAAGCCCGCTGGCCGTGCGCGCCGTTTCGGCATCTGTGTCGCGACCCATCGCTGGGTACGCCTGGCGGTACGCGACTTTCCGCCCTCAGCGTTCGGCTTCCCAATCGACTGCATGTAAGTTCCCGCTGCGCTGGAGCCGAGTCAAGGATCGCCCGCCCAACGGGAATGCGCTGATCACCCAGAGCTCTTCGGCCTGCCCCTCAGCCATGCCGACGCCCATCAGTAGCGTGCACGCGCAAAACGACTGTGACAACATCCACGTTAGATCACTGTCCTGAGTGCGGCGGAGATTGCGCGAACCGCCATGGGCTGCTGACACCGCAGGAGATCCGCGTGAGGACATCCTTGCCTGCTTCGCCTTCGCGGCCGAGCGCGAGCGTCGCCTGCAGGCAATCCCGGCGGCGTAGTAGTGGCCGTTCGAGAGTTCTCGTTCGAAGCCGCAGAGCAGTAGACGGCGTCAGCGATTGCGGTGAATGCAGACACAATCGCCGCAGTATTTGCGGTGAATATTGCATTTCGCGGAAAGGATCGTCATATTCACCGCATAGTTCACGGTGAATAAAGATGCCCTACATCCACGAACTTCCTGGTTGGCCACAACTCGCTTGGGACAGCAGCGCCCTGGAAGCGATACTGGCCAGCGTCCGTCACCGGCAAGGTCTCTTGCTGGGCAGCATGGCGACGCTGGGCATCGAGCTGCGCGCTGAAGCAAGCTTGGTGGTGCTGACTAACGATGTGGTCAAATCTTCGGCGATCGAGGGAGAGGTGCTCCCCTCAAGCGAAGTACGCTCGTCGATTGCTCGTCGGCTCGGACTGGACATCGGTGGCCTGAGCCAGCCGAGTCGCGCCGTTGAAGGGATTGTCGAGATGATGCTCGATGCCACCCAGCGGTATGACGAACCGCTCAGTAGTGAACGGCTCTTTGGCTGGCATGCCGCGCTCTTTCCGACCGGGCGTCGAGGTGCGCGACGGATTACGGTGGGTGCGTGGCGCACCGCGGCTTCCGGTGCGATGCAGGTGGTCTCGGGACCGATCGGTCGCGAACACGTACACTTTGAAGCGCCGGTCGCCGACCGTCTCGAGCGTGAGATGACGCAGTTCATCGACTGGTTCAACGCACCGGTCTCCATCGATCCGGTGCTCAAGGCGGCACTCGCGCACTTTTGGTTTGTCACGATCCATCCGTTCGAGGATGGCAACGGCCGCATCGCGCGAGCGATTGCCGACATGTCGCTGGCGCGTGCGGACGGCGCCAGGGAACGGTGCTACAGCATGTCATCGCAGATCGAGTCGGAGCGACGGGAATACTATCGGCAGTTGGAGGCGGCGCAGCGCGGCACCCTCGACGTGACCGAGTGGCTGGCGTGGTTTCTTGGATGCCTCGATCGGTCCGTGCAGGGGGCCGCGGATATTCTTTCGTCTGTGCTGTACAAAGCCGAGCTCTGGCGGCGCATCAATCGCCACCCGGTGAACGATCGGCAGCAGCTGATCATCAATAGAATGCTTGGTGACTTTCAGGGATTTCTGACGACGTCCAAGTATGCGACACTGGCGAAGTGCTCCGAAGACACGGCATTGCGGGATGTGCGCGAGCTCTTGGAGTGGGGCGCACTGGTGAAGAATGCGAGTGGCGGGCGGAGTACGAGCTATCGGTTGGCGGATATGGACTCATCGCGGAGCCCCGACCTTGCTGCTTCTCAAACCGTCCGGTAAGGCGAACGCCCACTTCCCGCGGCGCTGGGACGATGTGGTGACGCTGCTCGCGGGAATCCGGTGAAGCACCTTCGGCATCGTTATCGTCATGCTCTATCGCGATCACGAGCCACCGCACTTTCACGCGACCTATGCCGAATTCGAAATCATCGTCGGGATCACGGACGGCCTCGTGACCGGCCGCTTCCCGCGACGGGCACTGGTGCATGTGCTCGAATGGTGGGAACTTCATAGGCAGGAGCTGTTGGCAAACTGGGAACGCGCGCGCTCTCTCGTTCCGCTCGAACCTATTCCCTCATTGGAGTAGCGATGTAACGTCGCGAGGAGCATGTGTGCTGCACGTGGTCGATATGCGAGTGCTGCAGGACTGCCGGATCTGGCTCCGCTTCAACGACGGTGTCGAAGGCGTTGCCGACCTCGCACAGTCGCTCGACGGCCCGGTGTTTGAGCCGCTCCGCGATCCGGAGGTCTTTGCCAACGCGCGGCTCGATCCGGAGCTGCGCACCGTGGCGTGGGCGAATGGTGCCGACCTGGCACCGGAGTTCCTGCACGCGCTGGTGACCTCCTGACGCACGGAAGCAACGACATCAGACCCTACAGGGCCCAGTAACGACGGACATCGTCATGCGCTATCATGATCATGAGTCAACCACAACGCTTCGCCGATCGGCGTGTGCCATTCGCGTTCACCAAGTGGTACCTCGACGGCGTCAATGAAGGCGGTGACGTGTGCACCATGTACTGCACACACTTGGAGGTCGGGGACCTCGCACTGACCTGGCACGCCGTCGCCGACTACCCCGTAACCGGCGAACCGCAACAGCGCTGGAGCCTTGCACGGGTGGCCGCACCCGAGTTGGTCGGCGCGCGACTGATCTGGGAGGCCCCTGCGCTCGACCTGTCGCTGGTGATGGACCCGTTCGACCGTCCTCGCGATGTGCGCCTGCTGGACCGGGCCGACGGAGCGGTGGCGTGGCACGGCGCCACCATGGCCGCGAACCTGCGGCTTGAGCGACCCGGGCAACCGGTGTTTGCGGGTGCCGGATACGCCGAGTGCCTCTCGCTCACGATCCCTCCGTGGCAGCTGCCGATTGACACCATGGAGTGGGGGCACTGGATGTCGGATGATCGGGCCCATGCCAGCACGTGGTTTCGCTGGCGCGACACCCATCCACTCGACCGCGTGATCGAGGATGGCGGTGACGCCGCGTCCGTCGTGATCGATGGCGCGCGCATCACGACGGCGAACAGTGCGCTCGAGATCTCGCGCGAACGACCGCTTGAGCGACGGTCGTTGCGGGATATCATCCGCGCGATTCCGCTGGTTTCGCGCGTCGTGCCGGAACGTCTGCTGGGACTCGTGGAAACCACCTGGGTGGGGCGCGGCATACGCCGCGACGCCGACGGATCGACGCACGAGGGATGGGCCATTCGGGAAACGGTGCGCTTTCGATGATTGCCCGCCTCACGTACGGCGCGTTGTTCACGCTGCTGCTGCCGCTCGCGTTGCTGGCGTGGGCGGCGCGGCTCGATGATCTGCTTTCGCTGCCGATGCCGCCGGTTGCTGCAGCGGGCCCCTGGGTGCTGGCGGCGGGCATCGCGTTCATGGTGGCCGGCACACAAGCGCTCTGGCGACACGGACACGGACTGCCCATGAGCGCGTTCCCGCCGACACAACTCGTGTCACGCGGCGTGTACCGACTCGTCGCCAATCCGTTGTATGTCGGGGCGGTGCTCGCCGCATGTGGCGTCGCACTCGTGCGTCATTCGCCCGCCGGCACGTGGATCGTGGCGCCGTTGTTGGCCGCGCTGGCGACGGCCTGGGTGATGGGATTCGAAGCGGCGCACACGCGGGCACTCTTCGGGGAATCGCCCCGCCCCGCGCTGCACCTGCCCGACGACGTCGAGCGCGCGCCGTCGACGTGGGAACGCTGGGCGGTTGTTGTGCGCGTGTTGATGCCGTGGTTGCTGGCCTTCCTCGCCGTCGAGTGGCTGGGTGTCCCGCCCGATGCGCGCCCCGTGCCGCGGTTGCCGGGCGAGCTCGCGTGGACGGTGATTCCGTGGACAGAGTCCGTGTATCTGCTGACGTACGTGATGGTCATCGCCACACCATTTGTGTTGCACCGGGCGCGCGACCTGCGTCGGTTTGCCATTGACGGAATGGTGTCGACGGCGATGATCATCCCGTTCTATGTGCTGGTGCCGCTGGTCGTGCAGGCGAAACCGGTGCCGATGGACTCCTTCTGGACTGCGCCGTTGATGTGGGAGCGCGCCGGAGACCTGCCGGTCACCGCATTTCCCGCGTTCCACGTGGTGTGGACGCTGATTGCCGCCGGCGCCCTCGCTGCGCGCTGGCCTCGCACGCGATGGCTCTGGACTGCGGTGAGCATCGCGGTGTGTGTGAGCTGCGTGACCACGGGCATGCACGCCGTGCTCGATGTGGTGGCCGGTGTCGCTGCGTACGCGCTCGTGCGTCGTGCCGCGCCAATCTGGCGCGCGCTCTGCCGAGGGGCCGAAGCGGTTGCGAACTCGTGGCGTGAATGGCGCATCGGGCCGGTTCGCGTTCTCAATCATGGCGTCTACGCTGCAATCGGCGGCGTCGGCGGCGCCGCCATCGCCATCATGCTTGCCGGTGCGCAGACGTCCGCGTGGATCATGGCCAGCACCGTTGTCGCAATCGTCGGGGCCGCACTGTGGGCGCAGGTGGTGGAAGGATCGACGCAACTGCTGCGTCCATACGGCTACTTCGGGTCGGTGATCGGCGCACTGCTCGTGAGCCTGGGCGCGATGGTGGCCGGGCATGACCCTTGGTTGCTGCTGGCCGCCATGAGTGTGGGCGGGTGCGTGACGACGGCGCTTGGCCGGTTGCGCTGCCTCGTGCAAGGGTGCTGCCATGGACGCACCGTTAGTGCGTCGTGGGGCATTCACTACCGACATCCGCGGTCGCGTGTGGTGCGCCTGAGCGCGCTGGGCGGCCTCGCGGTGCATCCGACGCCGTTGTACTCAGCGCTGTGGGCGATGGCCAGCGGCCTCGTGCTGGCGCGACTGTGGTGGCTTGCCGCGCCACTGCCGTTCATCGCCGGCGCGGCACTCATTCTTGCCGGACTTGGGCGATTCGTTGAGGAGCACTACCGCGGCGAGCCGCAGACCGCGCAGTTTGCCGGCCTGCGATTGTATCAGTGGCTGGCCATCGCGCTGGTGGTGACGGGCGGCGCCTTCACCTGTGTTTCAGGTCGCGCGGCGCCGTCGCCGACGGTGCTGGAGGCCGGCCTGTGGCCGACGCTGGTGCTGCTGTTTGCCTTCACGATGGTGGCGTACGGTGTGGACTTTCCGGAATCGAACCGGCGGTTCTCCCGCCTGGTGTAACGGGCGCGTCGCGCAGACGCAGTAGGTCATGAACACCGTGTCGACACGGCGATAGTACGGGTCTGTCAGACCCCTGCCGTATTCTCTTTCGTGCACCACGATCGGGGCACGTCCGCCGCACTCGCGATGCATGCCCTTCATGATCATCCCGGATAATGCATGCCCACTGACACCCGCACCCTGTCAAAATCCGACTTCAAGGTCGCCCGCACGTGCCCCACCAAACTCTTCTACAAAGAGTCCGGCGGCTACGCCAGCGTGAACGACGATGACCCCTACTTGGCGCTGCTCGCGCAGGGGGGATACATGATCGAGCAGCTGGCCAAGGCGCGGTATCCCGAGGGCCGCGAGATGGGTGACTGGCGGGACTCCGCGCAGGCGTGGGCGGCCACCGAGGCCGCCATTCGCAGCGGCAACGTCACGCTGTTTGAAGCGACGTTGCTGCACGGTCGTCAACTCGCCCGCGTCGATATTCTTGAGCGTCGCGGGAACACACTGCGTCTCATTGAGGTCAAGGCGAAATCATGGGACGCCGCAGACGACCGTGAGCGCGCCGAGCAGGGCAAGCCTCGTGCATTCCGCACTGGGAAACGCGGAGAGAACATTGCGTCGGCGTGGCAACCGTATCTGGAAGACGTCACCTACCAGTGCCTGCTGCTGGAGTCGTTGTTCCCGGAGTTTCGCGTTGAGCCCCATCTGTGCCTGGTGGATAAATCCGCGCGCTGCATCACCGATGCACTGCCGGAGCACTTTGACATTGTGCGTGAGGCCGAGGGTGATGGTCGCACCCAATTGGTAAGCGTCAGCTTTCAGGGTGATGCCAGCATGGCGGCGCAGGAGCAGCTCACCATCGAGCTTCCGGTACGCGAAGAGGTGGACATGCTGCGCGATGAAGTGCAGCTGGCCACCACAGTGCTGCTGGCGTCGTACGAGCCGACGCCCACCCGTATTGCCACGCCCATCAGCTCGGCCTGCCGCGACTGCGAGTATCGCGTGCCGCCATCGGCGATGCCTGCGGGGCAGAAGAACGGATTCGCCGAATGCTGGGGCGCACAGGCCCAAGTCCAGCCGTCCATCCTTGAGCTGTACAAGGTCTCACTGATGCGAGACGCCAACGCGCTGATTGCCGGCGGCACGGTGGGTTTGCTCGATATTCCCGACGAGCGCGCTGGGCGCCGGCAGCGCCACGGCGGCGCGGCAATCTCTGCAAATCGTCCACACAAAATCTGGCCACCCGTATATCGGCCACGGACTCCGGCCGGCGATGGAGCGGGCCGAGTATCCGCTGTACTTTTTGGACTTCGAGGCGGCGCGCATTGCGGTGCCGTTTCATACGGGCATGCGTCCCTACGGACTGCTCGCGTTTCAGTGGAGCTGTCACGTGCTGGATGCACCGGGTGCACCGCTGCGTCACCTGGAGTGGATCAACACCAACCGCTCGTGGCCCAATGAAGCCTTCGCGCGCTCACTGGCTCAGGCTATCGGGCGGGCAGGCACGGTGCTCACGTGGTCGCCGTTTGAAGTCAGCATACTGCGCACCGTTCGCGACGAGCTGGCAGAGCGCGGGCTGCTGGACGCTGAGCTTTCGCAGCTGTTTGCCATGGTCGACAAAGAGTCACCGGCGGCGTCGCGGGTGCTGGACATGCATAAGCTGGCCGCCACGGAGTATTTCCATCCTGGCATGGGCGGTCGCACCAGCATCAAGGTGGTGCTGGACGCGCTGTGGCGTTCGGACGCCGTCATGCGCGATCAGTTCTTCGCGCTTACGGGCACGCGCGGTGATGCGGCAACAGGGCCCTATGCCGCGCTGGCGCCGTTGCTGATTGCCGGGGTGGAACAGGAGGTGGCTGAAGGCACCGGAGCGATTCGCGCGTATGAGGCGCTGATGTTTGGCGCGGAGCGGAACGATGCGGCGGTGCAGGGGGCGTGGCGGCAGTTGCTGCTGGAGTACTGCAAGCTGGATACGCTGGCGATGGTGTTGATTTGGGAGCACTGGGGGCGAGTGACTCGACGGCAATGATTCGATGATGGCGGCAGGTGCACGGGCTCATGATGTTGCAAGCTCGCCCCCTGTCTTCTTACCGCCCCTCTTTGTGACCCGTTTCACCAAACTGCTCGAACGCCTGATCAGTGGCGACGCCGATCGCGCGTACGCCTTCGACGATCTGTGCACCGTACTATTCAGGCTTGGCTTCAGCTGCCGGGTCCGCGGTAGCCACTACATCTTCACGCGGGGCGGAATTCGTGACATCTTGAACCTCCAATCCGGTCGCGGTGGGGAGGCGAAGCCGTATCAGGTGCGTCAGGTTCGCGACGTGATTGTCCGCTATGGGCTGGCAATCCAGCTGTCTCTCGACGAAGGTGCCGACAATGAAGCCTGAGTTGCGCTACGAGGTGGTCCTGTACTGGTCCGAGGCAGACGAGGCGTTTATCGCGGAAGTGCCGGAGCTGCCGGGATGCGCGGCCGACGGGGCGACCTACGCGGAGGCGTTAGCCGCCGCCGAAGTGGTAATTCGAGAGTGGATTGACACAGCCACTGCACTTGGACGGCCGATCCCGACTGCGAAGGATCGGTTGCGGCTCGCGTAGCACGGGATGGCCATCGAGCACGCGGCGTCCCGATGACACCCCATCAATAACCGCGCACCCCCATCATTCGCCGTGTCAGGAGGTGCTCACCGTCAGCGTGGTGATCGCCCGTACCGCGCACCCTTGGTACACCGCCGGCCAGTACACCCATTTCTGCAACGTCGCACGGAACTCGCGCATATACGACGCCTCGGCGTTGCCGGTCACGAACACACTGTCGCGCATCACCTGCCCGCGCTCGTCCACGCGCAGGCGTATGGTGAACTGCCGGTCGATCTCCCGTCCTTTGGCGAACGGAGGCACCGTGACGCTTCGTGCCGCCGCACGCTGCAACCCGTCGACATCCCACGTGGTCCAACTCGCCGAGCGAGTCACCAGTTCCGTACACTCGGCCGCACTGCGCGAGGCCGGCACGTAGCCGGGCGGCGGTTGGTCAGAAACGGTTCGCGGCGCGCTCCGCGGCGGCGACAGTGGTTGACAGGCCAGCGCGGTAGCGGCGAGCACCACCAGCGCCAGGCGAATAGTCGGAGGTGACATCGGGTGTACCCGGGCTTGAAGTGGGCGGTAGTGGTATTTCGCGGGTCCAACGCGTCGCCCGGCGCGGCCGTCCGCCCCTTTTCCCGTTCTCACGCGCGGCAACTGCTTTGGCCGCCGAACGCACCCGCCCGCCGGCCGCGCCGGCCGCCTGCATCAGCGCGCGCGTGCCAAGCGCCGCGCGAGCGAGTCCGCCAACAGTGAGATCGACGTTCAGCCGATCCCAATGCAAGCCGATACCGGCGGGCCCTACCTCAACTCGGCTCAACTCCACATCGGACACCTGCGCGAGCTCCGGTATGAGCGACACGGGAATTGAAAATGTCACGTCGTTCGTGAGGCGCACACGCAGCGTTCGCGTGGCGCGATCGTACCGCGCCGCCTTGGCGTACGGCTTGGTACGCCGAGCGCGTGCCGCTCGCGCGATTGCGCCCGGAATCTGCGCCAGAATTTCGGCGTCGGTGACGCGCGACTTAGTCATGAATTCTCTCCCAGGCCGCCCACAATTCCACCGATGGGTGCTCTCGTGGCGGCCCGTACACTTTGGTCGTGAATTCGCCGTCACGAACGATGGTCGGCATCGAATGGGTAATCCAAGCGTTGGGTTTATGCAATACCGGCACTCTCGAACCGAACAGCGCCAAGTCAGTCGTGCAGTGCGGCAGCGATGGTGAGCATTACCCGGGGCAGGGTCTCAACAAGAATTGCTGCAATGTGGTAACGTCAGCCACGGCACGTACCGGCGTGAATACCTATGCATTCGCGCTGACCGTCTCGATCTATGCGACGACATCCCCATCCCCATGACCTCACCTCGCCATCTTGTCACCGTCTGGAACCCGTCCTACGCCGCCGACGCGCTGGAGGCGCACCTGCGAGTGCTGCTGGACTGGGACGCGCGTGCCACCGCCGGCACCGGCGTCGGCGGCGATGACGACGTGTATGTGTGGTGGGGCAAGGTGCGCTCGGGCCAGCGGCAGCAAGCCATGCCGCATCTCGCCGACATCCTGGCCCTGGGACACGAAGCCGACGCTGACCCCAGCGAATCGCGCGAAACACATTTGTATCTCACCGACTATCGCTCGCTGTACGTGGCCGACATCACGCACATCACCACCACCGATCCGCGCGACCGCGACGCCGAGCATGTGCCCGGCTACTACGCGCGCAGCAATCTCAATTGCGACTGCTGGTTCATGCTGGGCGACATTCGCGCCCTGGTACGCGACGATCTGGAAGGCGTGGCCGCCGAACTCGCGCTGCTGCGCAACACGCGTTACCACGACCGACCGGTGTCCATGTACGGCGGCATGGTGGACCTGCCACTCTTGGTCTCGCGTCCCGACGGCCGCTGCTACTTTGACGAGCGCGAACGAGAGTTGCTGACTGACCGCGCGCTGTGGGCGCGATTCGATGCGGAGCAGGGCGGTGTGGGCGCGCTGGAAGCCACGTTGCGCGATGATCATCTCGGACCGCGCGTGTGGAACGCCCTCGATGCTTCGGCGCGGCGGTTTCTGACAATGGCCGAGCGGACCATGCGCGAGGATCGTCGCGACCCGGCGGCCGACTTGTCATCAGTGGTGGTGAGTTATGGCAAGGCCATCGAGGTGCAGGTGAACGAGGTATTGCGTCGCGCCATGGGCGGCGCACCCGAGGCCGCCCGTCGCGTGAAGATTGGCGACAGCACGCGACTACTGCCCGAGGCGCTGCCGCTGTCACTGGGCCAGTTGGCCTTCGTGCTCGGTGGCGAGCCGGCGCTGGGCGAACACTTGCGACGCGTGCTTGAGGAGGGCGCGTACTTCACCGGAGCGTTTGCTGCGGTGCTGGATGCATTTGCAGACGTGCGGAATTCGGCGGCGCACGGCGGCGTGATTGATCGCGCGGTGGTGGGGCACTGGCGCGATCGGATGCTGGGGGTGGGCATGGAGAGTGTGGTGACGCGGTTGGCGGCGGTGCGTGTGCGGCAGGCGTAGCGCAAACGTTTCAGGTAGGGCCCCTCCGCAGAATGAATGAGATCCAACGACGCTACGGCGGCAGTCGCCAGGCATTTGGGTCTCGCCGGTGATGCGCGCAGGCGAGGACAACGATCTCACCTGATGGCGTCAGATGGTAGACGAGGCTGTACGGAAACCGCTTGAGCAGCGCGCGTCGAACGCCATCGGCATTTTCAACCATCCGGAAGCTGGCCGGCTGCTCAATAACTCGAGCCAGCGTGGCATCAAGGTCGGCAAGGAAGCGGCTTCCCAATCCACCCACCTGTGCCTCGTACCAAAGCCTCGCCTCGCGAATCTCCACCCTGGCACCCGGTCGAAACATCAGGCGCCGGGACTGACTCATCCTCGAGGCTCCTGTAATTCGCTCCGCGCGCGATGGTCGGCATCCTGATCCGCCTCCAGTTCCGCCCTGATACGCTCCCACGGAATCGCGCTGTCAGGATCGTTTGAGTGCTCCGCTAGTCGCTCAACGAAGAGTGCCGTTTGCGCGGCAGTGAACGGGAGCGTCTCGGGGCGATGAGCGAGCGACGCCCACAGCTCTTCAATAAGCTCAAGCCGTTCGGATACGGTAAGCAAGGAGATATCCAGCGCCGGGCGGACCATGCTGACAATTTGTCGGCTCGGCTCGGAGCCGGCAAGCAGCGGATGTGATGCCATGGCTGAGAGTCTGGTGAATATGACTTCGCCGATCAAGCGATGCGTGAACGTGATACGGTGCGCAGTGCATTCCACGCGAGTGGCGGGAGCGTGTGACGCGGGTGCGCGAGATCGAGGTGATGGCCGAGCGGTTGGTGGAGGGCGTTTAGAAGGTTCGCGTTACGGTGCCTGTGACGCCATCTCCTGATACCGGCACAACCCGTTCGCCAACTGCATCTGCCGCGGCGTGTTGCAGTCGGGCTCGAACAACCGCCTGCTCGCCACCAGCACCGCGAGGCACTTGGCCCGCGACGTGGCCACGTTCAGTCGATTGAGACTGTACAGGAACTCCATGCCGCGTGGCGCGTCTTCGGGGCGCGATGTCGCCATGCTGTAAATCACCACCGGCGCTTCCTGCCCCTGGAACTTGTCTACGGTGCCCACGCGCCCGCCCGTTACGGCCAGGCGTTCGGTGAGCCGCGTGACCTGTGAGTTGTAAGGGGCCACCACCAGGATGTCTTCGCCGCGCATGTCGTGCACCGCGCCTTCGCGATCCGTCCATGTGGCGCCAGGCTGCGTGAGCTTGCTCACGAGATCCGCCACCACGTCCATCTCTTCGTTCGACCAGTTCTTGTTGCCGTCGTGCTCGACGGCAATCAGCGCAAGCCCGCTGGCGGGAAGCCCGGAAACGCCGCTGAGTTGCTGCAAAGCGAGCCCCGGCCGCGACGCGAGGCGTCCCTCGTAGAACAGCTCCGACGTGAATGCGGTGATGCTGGGCGCCAACCGCCACGTTTCAGGCAGAAAGATGCCGCGATCACTGGGAATTGTTTGATGACCCGCGAGCACGTGCTCCAGCGCAGAGATGCCGACACCGTCGGGGTGGGTGCCTTTGCGTGGTTGCTCCAGTTGCTGCGGATCGCCAAGCAATACGACGCTGTTGGCGGCCTGCGAAACGGCGATGACATTGGCCAGCGCCATCTGTCCGGCTTCGTCCACGAACAGCACGTCTACCGCGGCCGCCATGTCTTCGCGACTCCAGAACCAAGCCGTGCCGCCCAACACGTTGACCGTGCCATCGGCGAGAGCGTCGCGCGCGGCTTCGTTCGTTTCGAACGCTGCGATGTCTGTGGGCTTGCCTTCGGCGTCGGCGTCTTCGCCGCCCTTGTGCCCGAGTTTCACGGCGACGCCGCTTTCCTTGCCCTCCTTGGCAACGGCGTCCAGCAAGTTGCGGATGACCTTGTGACTGTTGGCGGTGACGCCAACCTTCCTGCCGAGTTTCAGGAGTTGGCAGATCATTTTCGATCCGCAGTAGGTTTTGCCCGATCCGGGCGGACCCTGGATGGGCAACACACTCTCGGCAATTGTCGCGCCGGCGCGAACGGCAAAGTCCAGCACGGCCTCGCCGTCGCGCGGCGCGAATGACTGACCGGACAGCACCGGTGGATGTGCCGCCAGCAGTGAACGCGCGGCGCCGTATGCCGTACCGCCATTGGCCACGCTCTCGCCAATGCGCAGGAGTGCGCCTTCCATCACATCGGGTTTCACCATTCGGAACTCGAACATCGCCGACGGATGGATGTTGGCGCGGGACGGTCCCTTCTTCACATCGATGGTGCCATGGACGCGATCGACCGCTTGCACTGTACCAAAGACCTTTTCGTCCTGCAGCCTCACTTCGTCGTCGGGTCCGATTTCCATCTCCTGCGTTGGGTACGAATATCGGTCGATGACGGACCGCGCCACCGTGCCGACTTGCCCGACAAGCGTGAGGCCTGCCACTGCTTCGCGTTCGTCCAGCAGATCTTCCTCGGGCAACTCACACAGTCGGAAGAACTCCCACCAGGTGGCTTTGTCCTCGCGACGGTGGTAGTCCAGCAGGTAAGCCAGTATCCACCGCCCCTGCGTTTCGGCGTCACGTTCGAGACGATCGGTCGGCACGCCATCCAGCAATCGCTCGCGCAGCGCCTCCACGCGCTGGGCTTTCTCGTCCACCTTGTCTGATGCCGCGCCGTCTTCCGGCGTCGGCCGAGGCACTTCGGTGCCCTGCGCCATTACCTGCGTTCGCACCGTCTCCAGCCAGTCACGCAGCCGCAGCGTGGACACGCAATCGTCCGTGTTGTACCCCTCCACCACATCGCGCACTTCCACGGGCACCTCGTGCGCCGACTGCGTCATCAGCCCCAGCTCCATCACACGCAGACTGCGATTCGCGTCGGCCAGTGCAACCTCGCGCGTGTAACCGTACAAGGGCTCGAGATTCTTGATGGAGTATCGTTCGATGCCGGCGCGCACGCCCTGACGAATCACGCCGTAGAGATCCACAAAACGACCCGAGCGCAGCATCGCGTCCAGCTCGCGCTCGCGCGTGGCATGACGCCCCATCAGGCGCTTGAACGCGGCCGGCTCGTACGGCGCGTAGTGATACACGTGCATGTCGGGGTGCCTTTGCAAGGCCGCGGCGATTTCGTCCATCACCCATTCGAACCCGATCTTCTCGTCGTGCTCCGTGAACGCCCATCGCGACTGGTAGCGGCCGTCGGCAGCCACTAATCCAAACAGGTATTCACGACCGCCTTCGGCGGCAAACGGGTCGCCCTCCAGGTCAAGAAACAGATCCCCCGGCGACTGCTCGGGCAGCCGGCACAGTCCTTCGCCGGGTACCACGGGCAGCGTCTCGTACAACGGCGTCGTGAGGTCGCGAGACTCCAGCTGCAATCGCGCCTGCTCACGCACCCGCACATACGATTCCTTCGATCCGCGTTGCGGCTTGAACTCGATGGGCAAGGGCATACGCGCCAGCGACGTCAGCGTACGAACGTCGCGCGATTCCAGTTCACGTCGCTGCACCCGCGCGATGCCGGCCACCAGCGACAGATGGTCGTCGGCGCGCCGCTTATCCTTGCAGGTGCTGTACCATTTGCACACGTCGCACTGATCCACCGGCTCGGGATAGTGCTGTGTGGCCACTGCGTCCCAATCCTGCGCCACGGTGTCCAGCAGTTGCGCCCGCACCAGCCGCACGTAGGCGGCGTAGTCGTTCACCCGATACGACTGCCGCGGCGCAACGGGATCGGGTGTTATCACATGAAACTGCTGGGGAACGGCGCCTTGCACGGTGGCCAGCATGTCGGAGTACAGCGCCAACTGCAGAATGGTGCCGGCGCGCGTCTCTCTCGACAGCTTGGTGTCTTCGACTTCGTAACTCCACTCGCCCAATCCACTCGCCGTCTCCATGCGCTGCAGGATGTCGGGATAGCCCATCCATTCTCCGTCGGCCAGCGCGCCTTGCACGATGACCTCTACGCCATCGCGCATCGCCTGCCGCGTGGCCTCGTGGCGTTCATTGAACGTGCCCGCACTGAGATCCACGATGCCACGGGCGCGCGCGCGGAGTGCTTCGACGTATCGTGCCTCGTGGGCCTTGCCGCGCTCAATCAGGGCATCGAGCAGCGGGTCGGGGGCCTCATGCAGTCGTTCCCGCGCCCCGGTGGCAACCGCCATGTCCAGTGCCGTGCGGTGAGCGCACCCCAGGAACGCCGCGAGATCGCTGGCAGACAGGGTGTACGAGCCATTGGTGTGGCGCATTGGTGATCAGGAGGTGGGGCGTGGCGCCGGGATATCGAACGGGAATTCGATGAAGAATGCACTACGGGTCTGACCGTGGTAACGACCGGTGGGCGTCAGACACGCGCATGGCGGTTGTCAGGTTTCCCCCGCTGGCCTCAAACGCCGAGTGCTGCGCATGCTTCGGTGCAGGAATCACGAATCATGAGTGCCTGACCATGTCTGTCACGTGGGTCCGTCTTCGGGCGCGGCAGTGGGCATTGCTGCCAGGCGCGCTGGTCGCGTTGGGCTGCGCCACCGACCCCGACGGGGTTGCCTCAGTGGCGGTGACGCCGTCGACTTTGAGTTTTGCCACTATTCACGCGCCCGCGGAAACGATCACGGTGACCGTGACGGGCACCAATGGCAGGATACGTACCGACATCCCTGTCACGTGGACGTTTTGGGAATCGTCCGGGGACCCGATTGCGACCAGCCGCGTGATCGTCATCCAGCGCGCTGCCAATAGCGCCAACCGCTGGACCGTCCGACCCTTCGGCGAGCCAGGCGTCTCGTTCTATTACGCGAACGCCGGCGGCCAACGCACGCCGCCCCTCAGCGCGGCGGTGTGGGCCGGCCCCCGGTAGCGCTGAAATTTGATCGTCAACCGCCGCCGACCGCACAGAGCGGAGTGCCGATCCCGTTCCTCATCTCGGTCCTGACGGTCGACGCCGATGGATTCCCCACCAGCAGCGAGGTCCCCGTAACCGTCACGATTGCCAGCGGCAACGGCACGTTGGCGGGCACCACCACCGTCAACACCAGAAGCGGTTCGGCGGGATTCAGCAACCTGATCATTCAGGGTTCGGGTGCGTTCACCCTGCGATTCTCCTCGCCCGGGCTCACCAGCGTGGACTCCAATCCGATCTCGGTCACCGGCTCGGCGATCTCAGCGATTCGGTGACGAACGCGACACTGTTAAACTGAACGGAGCCCGTCGTCGCACCTCCTCAGGCCTGACCGTTCATCGAGTCGCCCATGATCCTCCCCCTCCTCGCCTCGCTGTTGCTGGTGCAGACCACCGATACCGTCCGCATTTCGTACCCGGACGCGATGGAGCTGGCCCGGCAGTCGAACCCGCGATTCGTGCGCCAGCAGTTGCAGGCGAAGAACGCGGAGCTGTGGATGGCATCGGCGCGCGCCGCCCGCTATCTGCCCACGGTCAACGTGGACGTCACCACCCCGGAGTACGTCTCGGCGCTGACTCGCGTGACGACCACCGAGGGCGAAGTGTACGTGCCCACAAAGCGTCGCACACTGCAGTCGGGGCTCTCGGTGACGCAACCGCTGCCCACCGGCGGCGTGCTTCGGGTGACGGGGAGCGTGGCGTCGCTGAGTCAGCCGCTGCTGCTGGACCAGCGGTATACCGGCCGCACGTTTCTCGGCTTCCGCCTCGATCAGACGCTGTTTGGCGTCAACTACAGCATTCGCAATTACCGCCTGTCGCGCGAATCGTACGCGCGGTCGCAAGCCGAGTTTGCCGATCAGGAACGCAACCTGCAGCGCAACGTGCTGGGCGCGTATTTCGGGCTGGTGGCCTCGCGCAAGCAGGTGCAGATCGACAGTGTGCTGTTCGTGCGCGACTCGCTGCGCGTGGCGGGGATGTTCACTGGCGCCGCCGGCACCGACATCAGCGAGGTGGACTCGCTCAAGTTTGAGTTGGAAGTCTCTCGCTCGGCTTTCAATCGCACGCGTTCGCAACAGGCGCTGCTGCGCGCGCAGGCCAGTCTGAACGAGGTGCTGGGCTATCCGGCCACCACCGTCGTCATGCCCGATTCCACACTCTCGGTGGAGCGACAGTCGATTGATGTGGAGCGGGGGGTGTCGGCAGCCATTGATAATCGATGGGACTATGTGCTGGCCGTGATGGGCGTGGAGAACCGGAAGATGGGGTTGCGCGACGCGCATCGCACGTCGCCGGTGACGGTATCGGTGAACAGCACCATCGGTTTTGACGGATCGGCACGCTCAAACGCCGCGACGGCCTCATTGCGCGATGCGCTTGAAGGGCAGAATCGCTCGCAGAATATCGTGCTGGGCGTGTCCATTCCGGTATTCGATCGGTTCGAGGAACGCAATGCGGTGGGCCGAGCGCAGAACGATCTGCGGGTGGCAGAATCGAACCTGGCCGAGCAGCGCCGTCAGTTGGAGAACGAGGTGCGGCTGGCCGCGCAGCGCGTGGCGAATGCGTCACTGCAACTGGACTTGGCTGAAAAGCAGTCGCGGATCACGCGGCGCACGCTGGAGATTCAGAGCTCGCGCTTCGCGCGGGGAGAGATTACCTCTGTGGAACTGCTGATTGACCAGGCCAACCAGCGGCAGGCGGAGATTGGCCTGCTGCAGGCGCAGGTGGAGCTGCTGACAGCGAACGAGGAGTGGCGGAGAGCGATAGGCGTGGGGAGAAACTAGGAACCAAGTACGTGGTACTAAGTACTAAGTACTGAGTACTAAGTACTGAGTTCTCACAATGAGTTCTTGTTCCGGAGCCGTATTGGCATCACGAGAGATCCTCGCCCCGCACACTGTGGAGGCCGCTGCGTCTGTATCGCTCATTGGCTGGCGAAGGCCAGCGGTGGTGCTTGGCGCGCTGGTGATTGTCACGTGGGTGGTGCTGCCGCGCCTGTTCAAGGTCAACCCGGTCGCACCGCTGCGATCCCTTCAATGGACGTGGGTGCTGGTGGCGGTCATGGCTCAGGTCGGCATGCAGTGGGGACGGGGCCTGCTGGTGCGCGGTATCACTTCCGGACCCTCGGCGCTTCTGGGCCACGTGCGCGCCACCATGGTTGTGCTTGGTGCGTCCAGTGTCGGGCTGTTGGGCGGTGGCTTCCCTGGGTATGCGGCGGCGTTGTATCGCTGGAGTCGTTCCAACGGCGTGCCGGTTGCCGCGGCGGCAATGGCCGGGTGGGTTCCCTCGTTGCTGTTCAGCGCGGCGGTGTCCATGATCGCCGTGGTCAGTGGTGCAATGGTGCTGACGACTGGTCTTCTCAGTTCGCGCGAGGAAGCGGGGATCGCGTTGGGGCTGCTGCTGGTGGTGGCTCCGTTGGCAACCGTGGGTTGGGTGGTACGCGACCGGGCGCGCGCCGAACGGTGGCTCACCGCTGGCGCACGCCGGTGGGCCGGACTGCGACGTCGCGCGTTCGACGACGAGGCGTCCCGCCTGCTGTCCACTCGCATCGAGTCGGCCTGGCTGGCGATGCAGCAGCGCGGCTGGTGGTCATTGGTGTTTGCCGCCCTCTTCAGCGCTTGCTGTGACGCGTTGTCGGTGTGGGCGCTGCTGGCCGCGGCCGGTCAGCACCTGTCGTTCGTGGCCACCTGTGCAGCGTGGGGTATTCCGCACCTGCTGGGCAACGCCAGCATGCTGCCCGGCGGCGCCGGCGTGGTGGAACTCACCATGACGCCGCTGTTGACGCGACTAGGCGTGAGCGCGGCCCCCGCGCTGGCGGTGGTGCTGGGCTATCGCGCCCTTTCCTTCTGGGTCCCCATGCTGGCGGGACTGCCAGTCATCCTTTGGTTCGAGCGTAAAAAATGATGCGCATTGCACTGGTCTCCGAGTACTACTATCCGCACTTCGGCGGCGTGTGCGAGCACGTTCACTTCCTGGCGCGCGAGCTGCGCACTCGCGGGCACGAGGTTGACATTGTCACCTCGCGCATTGGTAACGCCCCTGACGAACCGGGTGTCATCAAGCTGGGCCGCAGCGTTCCCCTGTACATCAACGGTTCGCAGGCACGCGTCACGCTGGGTGTTGGACGGGCGACGTTGCGAAAACTGTTTCGTGAACGCGAGTACGACCTGATTCACGTGCATACGCCACTCACGCCGGCGTTGCCGATGTTTTCGGTGGAGGCGGCCGAAGTACCGGTGGTGGGCACCTTTCACACCAACTTCGACCGATCGCTGCTGTATTCAGTGTTTCACCGTCGCATGAGTCGCGTTGCGAAACGACTCGATGCCGCGATTGCCGTGTCTCCCACGGCGGCAGCGGCAATCAACCGGTACTTCCCACTCGATTGCCGTATCGTGCCAAACGGTGTCGACCTGGCCAGTTTCCATCCGGGCGTTGCGGCGCCGGCCTCGATGCGTGACGTCAATCCGTACATCCTGTTCCTGGGTCGCCTCGATCCGCGCAACGGTCTGGCCGAACTCATTCGCGCGTTCACCATAGTGAGCGAGCAGGTGCCCGACGCGCGGCTCATTGTCGTGGGCGATGGTCCGCTGCGGGCGCACTATCAGCGCGCCGCCGAGGGCAATCCGGCTATCCGGTTCGAGGGCGCCGTGAAGGATGCGCGTCCGGCGTTCTACGCCAACGCCACCATTTACGCCTGTCCCACCACCAAGGCGTCGTTCGGCATCACGCTGCTGGAGGCGATGGCGTGTGGGGCGCCCATTGTCTGCTCCGACATTCCCGGTTTTGGCGACGTCGTGCGTGACGGCCGTGACTGCCTGATGGTGCGGGCCAGCGATGCGCACTCGCTGGCCAACGGGCTGCTGCGTCTGCTGCGGGACAGTGCGTTGCGTCTGCGGCTGGCCGAGTCGGGGTTGGCGGGCGTGCAACGGTACGACTGGCCGCGGGTGACCGATGCCATTGTCGCGATTTACGAGGAGTTGCTGGGCGGCGTTGCGGCAGAGCCGCTGGTGGCGGTGCCGTGAGCGCGTTGGCCATGAGCGGCGCGGCGCTGGCTATGGTGGGAGCGCTGGCGCATGGCACATGGTATCGCAACAGCCCGGTATTCGGTCGTGTCATCTCCCGCGTGCCAGGTGACGGTCTCCGCGTGGCCCTCACGTTCGATGACGGGCCCAACCCCGAGGCGACGCCGCGCATTCTCGACGCGCTGGCGTCGCTGCAAGTGCAGGCGACGTTCTTCCTGCTGGGCAAGCACGTGGATCGCTGGCCCGATATCGCCGCCCGCGTGGCGGCAGAGGGGCATACCGTTGGCAATCACGGGTGGCATCACCGCAAGTTGCATGTGCGTTCGCCGTCGTATGTGCGCGACGACATCACGCGTGGCGCCGCATCGATTGAGCAGGCCACGGGTGTCACGCCGCACCTGTTCCGCGCCCCGCACGGCTTTCGCAATCCGTGGGTGTCGCCCATTGCGCGCGCCTTGGGTGAACAGGTGGTGGGGTGGTCGCTGGGGGTGTGGGATTCCGCGTGTCCCGGCGTGGACGTAATCGTGCAGCGTACGCTGAACGGCGTGCGACCAGGCAGCATTGTGCTGCTGCACGATGGCGACGGCTATGATGCAACGGGCGATCGGTTGCAGACAGCGGCCGCCGTCACGCCGATCGTGCAAAGACTGCGCGAGCGGGGATATGGGGAATACTCAGTACTAAGTACCTAGTACCTAGTACCTAGTACCTGGTACTGAGTACTTGGTACTTGGTACTTGGTACTGAGTTACCTCCCCATCCATCGGTCTTCGAGCACCTGCGCCGGCTTCACGTAGTCCTTGCCGCCGACGCTGAGTTTCACGATGTAGCTGCCGGGTGCGGCGCTTGCGCCACCGCCGCCGCGACCACCGCCGGCACTGCCCGAGCAGCTGGTGTCGGGTGCGGGCGTGGGGGGCTGTGGTGGTGTCGGAGTCGCTGGCGGCGCGGGATTCGCACCAGCGGTGGGCGGGGCACCGGCAGCGGCGCCTGCACCGCGACCGCCGCCGCCACCCGGCGCACCACCGCGTCCGCCGCCGGGAGCTGCGGCGGTCAACATGGGCGTCACCAGTGACCACTGGATGCGATTGATCCCCGCGATGGCTTTCACGGTGGTCTCGCACACGGTGCGACCGGTTGCATCGGCGATGGAGATCTTGGCCTCGCCCGCGTTCTTCAGGTGGAACTGGATGGCGGTGCCGCGCGCCGGGTTCTCGCCCTCAAACTGTTTCTCGCCGCCGGTGTAAATGTCCGCGCGCACGTCCGTCGCGTATGCCACGGCAGCACGCACGTCGAACAAGGTGGCGTCCGCGGCGGCAACGGCGGGCGTGAACTGCTGCAGGGGGGTGATGTCGTCGGCAATCCAGATGCTCCGACCATGCGACGCGACGATGAGGTCGCCATCGCGCGGATGCACCAGGATGTCATCAGTGCGCACGGTGGGGTATCCGGTCATGAACGGTTCCCACTTGCTGCCGCCGTTCAGCGACAGGAACAGTCCGAACTCGGTGCCGGCGTACAGCAGCTGCGGGTTCTTCGGATCTTCGCGAATGACCTGCACGTTGCCGCTGGCCGGCAGCGATGTGCTCACGCTCGACCAGGTCTTGCCGTAGTCCCGCGTGACAAACACATACGGTTTGAGATCGTCGCTGCGATGTCCGTCCACCGCCACATACGCGGTGGCAGCATCAAAGTGCGACGCGTCGATGCGCGAAATCCAGTAGGGATTGTCGCCACTCAGCGCACCACTTGGCAGCCCGGTGATGTTCTTGCCCACCTCGGTGAACGTGACGCCGTTGTCCCGGCTCACTTGCACGTTGCCGTCGTCGGTGCCGGCCCACACCACTCCGGCCAATGCCGGTGACTCGCTCACGCTGATGATGGTGCTGTAGTTGGTCATGCCGTCGTTCTTGCCCATTTGCAGCGTGGTGCCGGCCGCACCCATCACGGTGATCTTGCACCGGTCGACTTGCTTGGTGAGATCGGCGCTGGCCACCCACATGTCACCCTGATCACTGCTCCGGAACAGACGATTGCCACCCAGCCAGATCACGTTGGGGCTGTGCGGTGACAATACAAACGGCGTGTTCCAGTTGAAGCGGTAGGTGTCACCCGGTTGCGCATTGATCACGTTGGCGGCGCCGCCGCCGCGTCCACCAAATCCACCGCCAGCGCCGGCCGCGCCGGCGGCACCGGTAGCGGGTGCGGCAATGATGCGCCCGTCAACGCACGACCCTGGCGCCGGCGCGGCCGCGACGTTCGCGCCGCCGCCACCGCGGCCAGCCGGTGGTGCGCTGGGTCGAATGCTTTTGCCGATACCGGTGCTCAAATCAGTGCGTTGCGTGTTGCCGTCCTGCGACTCGCTGAAAATCATCTGGCGATTGGTGGGATCGACGGCCGTCTGGAAACCGTCACCGCCGCCAATGCGGAACCAGTTGTGATCGCGAATGCCGTTGCGACTGCGCAGCGCGCTCGCGCCGCCCCAGCTGTCGTTGTCCTGCAGGCCGAAATACACGTTGTACGGACGGTGCATGTCGGCGCTCACCCAATAGGCGAGACCGGTGGCCATGGTGTGCACGTAGTCCCACGTGGCGCCCTGATCCCAGGTGATGGCAAAGCCGGCGTCTGCGCCGCGCAGAATGTGATCGCTGTTGGCGGGATCAATCCAGAACGCGTGCTGATCGACCATCTCGTTGCCGCTGCCCAGCCCCTCGTCGATGGGCGCAAACGTCTTGCCGCCATCCAGTGACTTGGCGGCGCGCACATTGGCCAGGTACACGGTTTTGTCGTTGGTGGGATCGACGCGAATGTTACTGAAATACATGGGACGGCCGTTGCAATTGCTCACCAGCGTCCACGTCTTGCCCTTGTTCTCGCTGCGATACAATCCCGGCCGATGACGGCTGAGTGGCGGCACCTTGCGCGTGGAGTCGGCGGGCGCCGGAGCGCCCGGCAATCCACCGCCAAACCCTTTGCTCTCGCTGCCATTACTGCACCAGTCGTATCCGCCACGCCCGCCACCGCCACCACCCGCGCCGCCCAGCACCACCGAGATGGAGTCGGCGCCGTCGTTTTCAATCTGCGCGTACACCACCTTGGGATTGGAGCGCGCGACATCCACCGCAATGCGCCCGTACGTGCCCGGCGGCAGCCCGCCGTCGGTGAGCTTGCTCCACGACTTGCCGCCGTTTTCGGTTTTCCAGAGTGCGCTACCGGGGCCGCCGCCATTGAAGCAGCATCCGGTGCGACGACGCTGATAGCTGGCCGCGTACATCACGCTGGAGTTGCCGGGGTCCATCACCAGGTCGGTGAAGCCCGTGTTCTCGTCGATGAACTTGATGTTGTTCCAGCTCTTGCCACCGTCGGTGGTTTTATAGATGCCGCGTTCGCGGTTGGGCCCGAACAGGTGTCCGGGTGACACGACATACACGGTGTTCGTGTTGCGCGGATCGATCACGATGCGCGCGATGGTCTGTGTTTCGCGCAGACCGATGTGCGTGAAGCTCTTGCCGCCATCGGTGGACTTGTACATCCCGTCACCGAACGTCGATGTCTGCCGGTTATTGGGTTCACCGGTGCCCACGTACACGACGTTCGGATTAGACTGGTCGACAGCAATGTCGCCGATACTGGCGCTGCTGTAACGCTCGAAGATGGGCGTGAAGCTGGTGCCCGCATTCGTGGACTTGAACACGCCGCCCGCGGCGTAGCCGATGAAGATGATGCGCGGGTCCTTTTCGTAGACCGCGATGTCATCCACGCGACCGCCCATGCTGGCCGGCCCGATTGAACGGAACCGGAACGGCGCGAGCACGGGATTCGTGCTGCGGTTCACGTCGGCAGTATCGCGCTTTCGGAAGTTGGACTGGGCGCCGACGGTGCCGAGTGGCGCCAGCAGGGTCAGCGCAGCGAGGGCGGAAAGGCGGGCAGGGAAGCGCACGAACGAGCTCCAATTGAGGGTGCCGGAATCTGTGGCCGAATGGTGCACGCGGCGAGGGGGGGGGATTGAGACGGGAGACGGGAGACGGAAGACGGGAGACGTCCAGCGAACCGGATGTCTCCCGTCTTCCTTCTCCCGTCTCCCGTCTTAAAACACCAATGTGGGCCCTATTTCATCCCCGCTTTCTGCAGCGCGCCCACCCCTCCCACAATCGGAATCGAGAAGCTCGACTTCGCCAGATCAATGGTCAGCTCCGCACCAGCCTTCGGCCACAGCGTGAATTCGCGATCGCTGGACATGATCATCACGGCCAACTGCTTGCCGGCAGGCACAAACTCGTCATCGGGTTCGAGATCAAACGTAAGATCGTAGAACTTGCCCGGCGACAGCGCCTTCCCGGACTTCTTGGAGGCGTACACACCGCCCTTCTTGAGCGACTTGGCGTTCTGGATGTCGGCCCATCCGTGCGTGATGCTGCCCACGTGACTTTGCGATCCGGCGCGCGCCGAATCGTACGGCAGCATCACCAACCACACACTCAGGTTGGCCGCCTTCACGCTGGAGGCCACACGCAGCGTGACGCGCGCGGTGCCGGAGATGTGCACGGTATCGGTGAGCACCGGTGTGGCGTACAGCAGTCGATTCGGTGACTGCGCCGCACTGGCCAACGCACTGCCGCTGAATGCCACATCGTCCACAAGCTTCTCGTTGCCGGTGCCACTGGAGGCGTACGACAGCGCGCCGATGCTCGATCCACCGGCCAATGGGCGAAGCGTCACCGGCACCGAACCCGGCACCGGGAACGAGGCGAATGGCGTGGGTGGTGTGCTCACTCGGCCGCGACCCGGTGCCGCGGCCACCGCGCCGGGTGCCTGGGCGCTGGCGTCCTGCACAATCCACGCGGAGGCATCGTTCTGCACGCCATTGTCCACGCCGTACAGATAGTGGCTGAACCACCGGTTGAGCATGTCTGCCGGCGGGTTGCCGCCATGGCCGCCCTGATGCAGGTAGATGGACACCGGCAGTCCGCGCGCCTTCATCTCGTTGTAGATGCGCACGCTGTGATCGGGCGTGACGTTGTAGTCGTTGAGTCCATGCGCCAGCAGCACGGCCGCCTTGATGTTCTTCACATGCGGCAACAGATCGCGCGACGCCCAGAAATCGTTGAAGTCGCCGGTGGCGCGATCCTGACCCTTTGGTCCCGCCATAATGCCGTCGCGCCAGATGGAGTCGCACTTCGCGCGCACGGTGGGCTCGCCGCTCACGATGAAGTCGTACAGCACGTCCACGTCTTCACCCAGATAACCACCGGGCGAGCGCACCAGGCCATTCGCGCGATAGTAGTGGTAGTACGAGGTGTTCGGCGACACCGGCACCACCACCTCAAGACCCTTCACGCCCGAGGTGGCTGCGGCCAATGGCAGCGTGCCCTCGTACGACGTGCCGATCATCCCGACTTTCCCGGTGGACCAGCTGGTCGCGCTCACTTCGTCGCCGCCCGTTGGCGTGGTATAACCCTTGGCGCTGCCGTTGAGCCAGTCGATGACAAACTTCATTGGCGCGCGTTCCGGGTAGTCACCAACGGTAGCGCAGCCCTGTGACAAGCCCGTACCCGTGGCCGACGAGTGTACCACGGCAAAACCGCGCGGCACCCACTCGTTTACCAGCGCGTTGGAAATGCGATGACGGTCGGGCTGATACTGTGGCGGAACCAACGGCCGTCGCTTGGGTGACGGTTCGCCCAGTTCCTGCTTCACATCCCAGTTGGAATCGTCGCGAGATGTGCCGGCGAAGTACGGGCTTGAGCCGTACAGGATGGACACCTTGAGACCGTCAGTGGCCGTCTGACCCGGACGCGTGACGTCCACGTGCACACGGTCCTTCTTGCCGTCGCGATCGGTGTCGAGGTCAGTCTCCACCCAGAGATCCTGACGAATCCACTTCGTGGTGTCCTGGAATGCCGGGACGACCTGCGCCATCCCGTTTGCGAAGACGGGTGCGGCGGGCATGCCAGAGGCGGGCGGCGCAGGTTGCGCCGACGCGAGTTGCGCCGAGGTGAGGTGCGCGGGAAGCAGAACGGCGAACGCTACGGCGAAACGGGAAGTGACAAGCACGATGGGGCTCCACAGAGAGTGTCCAGCAAATCTGGCGTCGTGAACTGAAAAAACGAACTGGTTGGGCCCGACGGCAACGACCTACCGAGCCGTCCCACCCTTGTTCACCTGCCCCAGCCCGTCCGTCATCCACTTGGGGGCCGGCTTGTCCATCAGGTAGTGATCGAAAAACTGCTTCATCCGAATGGTGAAGTACTTCTGATTATCCCGATTGGTGAGGTTGTGCGCTTCGCCGGGATACGACAACAGGATCACCTGCTTTCCGTTCTGTCGCGCCGCATTGAAGAACTGCAGCCCTTCCACATAGTCCACCGCGCCGTCTTCCATCCCCTGCAGGATCATCAGCGGCGTGTTGATCTTGCGCACATGAAAGATGGGCGACTGATCTTCGTACAAGTCGTGCGCGTTCCACGGCGTGACGTTGGCACCCATGCGCACCTGGCCCACCGTGGTGATGCCCTGCTGTACCGTGCCTGAGCTCTTGTACAACTCATCGTAAAAGCTGATGAGATTGGTCGGCGGCGCACCGGTGACGACCGCCGCAAACATGTTGGTCTGCGTGACGATATACGACGACTGATAGCCGCTCCAGCTGTGGCCGTGCAATCCGATGCGCTTGGGATCGGCGTATCCCAGCTCGATGACTTTCTTCACCGCACTCGTCATGCAATCCAGTGCGGACGAACCCGGTTTGCCGATTTCGTACACCATATCCGGCTGAAACACGAGATAGCCGTTGCTGGCGTACGTGGAGAGCTGCGGACTGTTGCTGTACCCCGGCGTGGAGAAATTGTTGTGCGTGTTGGACATGATCTCGTAGAACTCCACGAGCATCGGATACTTCTTGCCCGGCTGATAGTCGGGCGGCAGCATCAGCGTGCCCTGCAACTTCTTCCCCTTGGACGTGGTGTAGTCAATCAGCACCTTCTTGCTGGCCCAGGTGTATTCGGCCAGAATCGGATTCGCGTCGGTCACCTTGCGTGGCGATGCAAACGCCGTGGTGGACACCCAATAGTCCGGGAACTCGGCGAAGTCCTGTTGCGTGTACAGAATGCGATCCGCACTGTCGGCCTTCGTCACACCACCAATGTTCTTGTCCGCCCAGATGCTTGGCGTAGGTGCCTGTCCGGCCGTCACCTTCCAGTAGCCTGACTTCTTGGTGCGATCGCCGTAGGCCGAGAGCATCACCGGCTGGCTGAGATCGACGCCGTCGTCATCGGCGGTGCCGGCGCCACCGAAGCCACCCCCGCCCCCGCGACCGCCGCCGCCCGCCGGTGCATCAAGGCGCACGACACGGAACTGCACGGCCTGCGCGCGTCCAACACCCTGCGTGAGGTTCGTGGCCTTGCCACCATCCAGCGGCACCTGCCACACATCGAACTTGTCGTACAGCAACACCGACTTCCCGTCCTTCGACCACCCGCCCACGCCCCAGATAGGCTTCTCGTAGGCATGGTCGTCATCCTCATTCACATAACTCCTGCCGGGAATCGACGAGGCATCGAGCACCACCGAGTTGGCATTTTCCAGGTTGAACGC
This sequence comes from Gemmatimonadaceae bacterium, assembly GCA_016720905.1. Classification (NCBI taxonomy): domain Bacteria; kingdom Pseudomonadati; phylum Gemmatimonadota; class Gemmatimonadia; order Gemmatimonadales; family Gemmatimonadaceae; species Gemmatimonadaceae bacterium. The sequence goes on from JADKJT010000018.1 coordinate 46,399, forward strand.
GCGCACCTGCTTGTCCTTGAGGTACAAAAACCAGCGCGAGTTGGGCGACGTGCCGTAGGTGCGTGACAGCCCCTTGTCGATGAGTGTACGGGCGCCGCTGGCGGCATCGACTTTGTACAGGTCGGCGCGACTGCCGCCCCAGGCCACCTCGCCGCGATAGGCGAAATCGTCACGACCCACGCCCACGCTGGAATTTGCCGCCATCGTCACCGTGCGCATGCTGTCGTTGCCCAGGCGCACGAACGCGCCGGTCTCCAGGAGATACACGGCGGGGATGGTGGCGCGACGCAGTTGCGTCAGCTGCACAATTTGCTGTGACTGCGGCATCGCGTCCTTCCAGTGCCAGACATCCACGTTGGCCTTGGTGGAATCCGCGGCGGGAATCTCGGGCTCCTGTTCCTTGATGCCCACGAACACGCGCGATCCATCCTTGCTGAAGCGCGGCGCGGTGTACTCGCTGAGTACCATGCCCTTCGGGAAGGACGTCGCCTTTGCGGGATCAAAGGCCAGTGCCTTCACATTGCCGGTGCCGAACCCGCTCCACGTGAGCAGCGCATTGCTCTTCTGCTTCATGTCCTTGACCTTGTCCCCGCGCAACACGGCGAGACGTCCGCCAGTGGTGCTCCAGGTGAGCTGATCGTAGTCGGCCGACAGGGCATCCAACTGCCGCGTGTCACCGGTTGCTGGATCCAGCAGATACACGCCGTTCCCAAGTCGCTCGGCGGCATCCACCGTGTACGCCAGCATCTTGCCGCTGTCGTCAAACTCAAACTGGTTGGCACTGCCGACCAGCCGATTGGTGCCGGTGGCGAGATCACGCACGATGAGATCGGCGCCGTTGTGTTTGGCGTCGGCCTGCGCCTTGTTGAGTCGCGTGGCCAGCCACTTGGAGTTCGCCGAGAATTTCCAGGAACTCGCGTTCGCGATGGACGTCTTTTCGCCGGTGGCGACGTTGAGCAACTCGAGATGCCCCGGGGTAACGGCCGCCGGCGTTGTCCCGCGACCCGCGGCAGGTGGTGCCCCACCGCCTCGACCACCACGCCCGGCCGTGCGATCGGGCGGATTCACGAAGTAGGTGATCCACCGTGAGTCATTGGAGAATTGCGGGGCGTTGCCACCACCACCGCCGCGTCCGCCTCCACCACCGGCGCGCCCCGCACCACCGCCGGCAGTTCCCAACGACATGGAATACACCTTGTCGCCATCCAGCGACTTCACATGCAGCGTGGGCTCACCGTCGTTGGGCGTGTAGGTGAACGTCGTCCACTTGCCGTCATTGGAGATGGACGCGGCATTGATGCGATTCCAGCGCCCGTAGTCTTCCAGATTCAGCACTTTGCGCGCCGTGCCGCCGGCGCCATTCGCAGACGGTGCGGCGGCGGCTTTGCCGGAACTCGGCTGTGCCGACAGACGTGAATGAGGCAGCAGGACGGCGACCGTGGCGACGAGGCCCGCGACGGCCCTCAGGAGCGGCACACGAATGGTGAACATGGGCGGTTCTCTGGAAGAGGAGGATTGAACACGGAAAATGTGGCATGCCGGGAGGCGGGGGGCCATACTTGGCCATGCCTGTCCTCCGCGTTTCCATTGGCCTGGCCGAATTTCTCGCAGTGCTGGCCTTGGTAATGACCACGCCCATTGCCGCGCAGGATCAGCCGGATCGCGGCGTGCTGCAACTGTCGGTGGTTGACGCGCGCACTGATGCGCCGCTGGCGTACGCCGTGGTGGGGATCGCCCAGGCCAATGTCGAACGCTTTACCGATGGACGCGGCCGTCTGGCCGTGCCGGCACTGTCACCAGGTGTGTATCAGGTGACAGTCCGTCGACTGGGATTCGTGCCCTATCGCGTGCAAGTGAGCGTCACACCGGGCGCGCCAACGGTGCTTGAGGTGCGAATGTCACGCGTCCCGCAACAGTTGACCCGCGTACGGGTTGTTGCGGCCAGCTACTGCACCAGTCCCGGCGCTCCCGACGCGGTGCGAGACCCCGAGGTGTTCACGCTGGTGTCGCTATTGCGGGAGAATGCCGATCGGTATCGACTGCTGGCGTATCAGTATCCGTTCGTGTCCATGCACGCGCGCGCGCTGGGCGAGGTGCGCGACGATGCGCTGTTCATCCAGAACGTGGACATCCAGCCGATTCCCAGCAAGACGCGCGTGGAGTATCGGGCGGGCAGCGTGGTGCGTCGCCGGGGGAATCAGTACAGCATGGGGCTCCCGACCATTCTCGATTTGGCGGATGACGGCTTCGCGCGCACGCACTGCTTCTTCTACGGCGGTGCCACACCGCAAACCACGGTGACGGGCGAGGAGACGTGGTACCGACTGGATGTGCGTGCCGACGACAAGATGGACACGCCGGATGTGCACGGTGCGTTCTACCTGGACAGCGCCACGTCACAGCTGCGCAAGATGGATCTCGAGCTCAGTCGGCCCGATAAACTGCCACGACAACTCGCCACGATCGCCACCGTGCACGTGTCCACGGGATTCGTGGAGATTGCCAGCGGCCTGTCGGTGATTCAGACGGTCTGCGCGGTCACGCGACTTCGCCCCAGCGACAAGGCGGCCGATTCCGCCAGCCGCGCCGTCCTGCCAACCGAACTGCAGCAATTGACCAGCTACGTGTTCACGACACCGCCACCCGATGTGCCGACCAAGCAAAGTTTCGAAGCACCCGAGTGGCGGTCGCAAACGTACATGTCGCGCAAGGCGATCTGGTGCGAAGAGTAGCCGCCGTCGTCACCGCGGCGGCGTACTCTTGGAGGGCTTGGCGCGCGGATGCACGGTTGGCAGCGGGGTCGCCGAAGTTGAGACGCTCGCCGAGTTCCGAGCTGCTGCGGTCTGCTCGCCCGACTTGGCCGCGCTGTTCTTGGCGCGCGTGCTGGCCGCCACCTTGGCTTTGGGGTGGCGCGCCAGATGCGAATCGAGCGAGGCCACCGGCAGGGTGGGCTGCACGGGTGGCTGAGCGGGTTGCGCCAGTGCGATCAGCAACGGCGCCGCGATGTAGAGCATGGTCTTCACTTGTTGTCTCCTTTGCCGGCGATCCAGGCGCTCGTCCGAGCGACGCTGTCCACCTGGGCAGCCAGGGTTTTCAGGTAAGTCGGGGCGCCCATGCAACCCGCTTCGAGATGGACCGATTTGAGCGTGGCACCAATCGGCGTGGACAACACCAACTGCGGACCGTCGGTGAAGTACTGCCCGCAATTGGCGCTCCCTCCCACGTACGCAGTGTCCGCCGATGCAAAGCCCGCATCCAGCAACCGCTTCCGCAGCGCGCCCACATCGGCCGCCGCCACCGTCGCCTTCTGCGCGCCCAACGACGCGACGTTTTTAAGCCCAACGAAATGCACCGCGCCGTCATCGAACAGCTCCACCGTGTACTCCGGGCAGCGCCCGTAACACGGGCCGCGTTCCAGTCGCAACGCCAGCGCCCCTGACGCACTCGCCCCGTTGGCGGCTGCGGATTTGTCGGCCCCGGCGCGCGACCGGCAGGACAGGGCCACAACCGCAATCAGCAGCACAGCGCGCATCGACACTCCGGTTCGCGTGATCATTTACGGATGGCTCCGGTGATGGGGTCAACGGTGGCACGGGTACTCTTGACACCATCGGACAGCAGCAACTCCACCCGATCGGCCGGGCCAAACTGCGACAACTCGGCGGTGCCGTTGCGCAGCATCGCCAGCACTTCGCCGTTGACGCGGTCGCGCACGATCACCAACGGCACCTCCGACGGCGCCCATGTCATCTGCAACTTGGCACCGGGAAGACGCGACGTGGATAGCGTGGCGGTTCCGCCGGCGGTGGATGGGAGTCGGCGTGATGTCCCGCGCGCCAGGGAACCGGTGCCACTGAGCTCACGCACGCCAAGCCGGGCAACCTGTGCTTGCACCGCTTCCGGCACCGGCACGGCGATCACGAATGCCTCGGCTTCCGCGTCGTCCACGCGATACGGATTGAAGCGCCGCGAGAACAGCAGTTTGTCATCAGCCGAGAAGCCTTCAATCACAAAGCGTCCGTTGGCATCGTTGCTGGCCGGCGCGGCCTTCACCGAGAACGCCGGGTCAACCGTAAGCACTCCACGCTGAATGCCACCCGACACCATCAGCACGCTGGTGGGTGCCGAAATTCCCGTGCCATTGGGATTGGCCTGTCGGAAGTCCATCACCTTGCGGTAGTTGAACGCGCTCACCCATTGGTTGGGGCAATACGTCATCACATCCTTCGCGTTGGGCAACTTGATCGCGTTGCCGTTGAACGTATCCATGCCGTACGCGCCGGTGCTGCCATCGGCGAATGGATACGTGGGCTCGGGTCCGGCGGCACCGCCGCACGGCGAATGACGTAGCGACAGGGTGTGTCCCATCTCATGCGCAAAGGTGAGTTTCGCTTCAGCGGCGCCAAAGTCGGAGCCCTCATCCACGCCGATGGCCGTGCGGGCCGGAATGCCGTTGGCGAGACCCAGGACACCGCTGGTGCCGCGCGTGCGCACCAATCCATAGTAGTAGGCACCGCCACCTTCCGTCTGTCGCAGAATCTCGACGTCCCGCACCAGGCGACCCCAATCGTCAAATGTCTGGGTGCCGATAGTGTAGTCGATCACCAGCGGCTGACGTACCGTGGCGTTGATGACGCTGAGCGGCCACATCGACTTGAACACATCAAACAGCGAGGCCGCGCCGGCACCCACCGGGCCGTTGCGATTCTGCTGCACAGGAATGAGACGGACATTCATCGGCGGCACCGCCACCACGTTCAGCGATTGCGCGGTGCCTGACAACGGAAACTGGTTGTCCGCTTCATTCGATTCTGCGACCGCGTTGTCCGGGTCGACATCGGCCAGCACAGAAATGCCGGTGCGTATCGCCGTGGAAGGAATGACGATGTTGGCCGAACAGCAGCCTTCATCGACCGTCGTGGTGGGCGTGGCCGTGCCGGTAAACGTGCCGAGCACGGTGGCACCCTGCAGAATGCGGAGACGCACCGTTGCCGCGGCAAGTCCGGTGCGATTGCCGCGCAGGAACACGCGGGCTACGGCGCCGCGGTCGGCCACCAGCGGCACGCGGCCGTCCAACTGCTGTACCGACTGCACCAGATACAGCGCGGCGATATCGAGATTGGTCACGCCGGTTGATGCGCCGACCGTAACGGTGAGCGACGCGGTCTTGGACGGATCGGCTTGCGAGGTGGCGGTGATGGTGGACGTGCCGCCGGTGATGGCGCGAATGACGCCCGTTCCCGTGATAGAGGCAACGCCGGGCTCGCTGCTCTGCCAGGTGACCGCGATGTTGGCCGAGCCGGTGACGGTACTGGAGGCCTGCTGGGACTGTCCCGCCTGCAGGGAGAGATTCTGTGGTCCAACCGATATCGTGACACCCGACGCCTGAATGCTACCGGCCGCCAGTTGATACGGTCCGACCTCGCCGGCGTTGTACGTGGTGGTGTTCACGATGTACTGACCGGCGGGCAGATTGATGAGCACGCGCGCATTAGTGGTTTGCGACGAGGCGTCATCGTTTTCCGCAATCACGGCACCCGTTTGCGCGTTCTGGATGACGAGATAGGCGTCGACGACACCACTGGTCATGTCGAACTGCATAGCCGTGGTGGTGGCCAGCGTCAGTCCGTACCGTTGGAAATACCGGTTGGGGCCGCCGCCATCACTGATCGCGCAGTCGCCCGGGGCGAAGGTGCCCGACTGCACCTGGCCCGCGGCAATCGTTCGCGTGACCGCACACGGATCGACGAGGGGCGCCACCACCAGTCGATAGGCGCCGGTCTGGCCGGGCTGTCCACGGGCGAGAATGGTGTAATTGCCTGGTTCGAGCGGCACTTCGAGACTGGCGTTCAAACCGGCGCCGGAGTCGTCATCCTGATCGACCACGCGCCCGGCGTTGTCGATCACGACCAGAAACGGATCGAGCACCGTACTGGTCATGTTGACGGTGAGTGTGGTGCGCGCGCCAACCGTGATGTCGTATCGATCTTCGTAGCTCTCGTCGCGCTGGAGACACGAGGCGGCTGACAACGAGGCGTCGATGGTGGACGGCAGCGTGGTGGTGCGACCGATGAAACACGCGGCCGGCGCTTGCCGCACGGTCAACTGATAGGCGCCGAAGGTGTTGGCGTTGTACGTGTTGGCGATGACGAAATAGCGACCGGCCGGAATGGTGCGCAGAATGCGGGCATTGATGCCCGTGCCACCGTCGTCGTCTTCGTCAATCACATTCAGCGCGGCGTCGGTGAGGAACAGGTAGGCGTCCACCGCACTGCTGGTCATCAGCACTTCAATTTTCGTGGGCGCGGTGACGGTGAATTCATAGCGCTGGATGGCGGTGCTGTCGCTAAGCTTGCAGTCGTTCGCCACCAGCGTGCCGGACAGCGTCTGTCCCACTGCCACGGCGCGAATCACGTTGCAGGGATTGGGGGACACCTGTATGGTGGCCGAGCCGACAATCCCGTCCGCGGTGGCGGTAATGTTGGCGGCGCCGGCCGCAACGCCGGTCACGAGACCGGTGGATGATACCGATGCAATAGTGGGGCTGGCGCTGGCCCACGTCACGGTGCGCCCGGCGATGGCGGCACCAGCGGGACTCTTGGGCACGGCGGTGAGTTGCAGTGGTGCGCCGCCCAGAAACAGTTCGGCGGTGGCTGGCGTGACCGTCACCGAGGCGACGGGTGTGCGCACGGTCGCTGCCGCGCCACCCACCTTGCCATCGATGGTGGCGGAGATGGAGGCGATACCGTCGGTGATGGCGGTGGCGACACCGACGGCCGATACCGTCAATACCGACGGATTGGATGACGACCACGTGGCCGTCTTGCCGCTGATGGGAATGCCCGCCGCGTCGTGGGCCGTTGCCGTGAGGGTGGTGGTCTGACCGGGCACCAGATTGAGCAACGACGGGGACACGTCCACCGTGGCCACGATGCGTGGAGCGGCCGCGTCGCCGCCACCTCCGCAAGCGGCGAACACCGCCAATGGCGTCACCACGAGGATCCTGCTGGCTAACCGCCGAAACGCCGTGCCCATTCGGACTATCCTCTTTCTTGACGGGGTAGGGACCACCTCCGATTCGTCGAACGGGCACGACTCACCCGGTCCACGAATTCGCTCGTTCAGTAAAGCGCAGGAATCATGGAGAAAGGATCATGGTTCCGTGAGGCCGTTGGTCGTGGCGGGCTGAGGCGCCGGACTGCATGCTTAGCCGATGACAATTCCCTCCCGGAGCCGGGCGGCCACCATCGGCCTCATGATGGCGCTTGCGGCATGTGGTCGGTCGGCAAATCACGCGCCCGTGGCAGTAGTGCCGAATGACAACCGGGTCGCGGGCGGCACGCGGCGTGGTGATACGCTGGTGTTTGCGCTCAACGCCACTATGGGGGCCTGGCGACCGGACACCGATGTGGACAGCTCAGTCACCGTGCAGGCGTTTGCGGCTCCCGATGGTGTGCCGCGTATTCCCGGCCCGCTGTTGCGTGTGGCCACAAGCACGGTGGTCGAGATTCACGTCACGAACAGCCTGACCGATTCCACGCTGGTCGTACACGGTCTGCGGCCTGGCACCAGCGGAGATGACACGCTGCAGGTGAAGGCCGGTGAATCGCGCACCGTGCATTTTGTGGCGGGCGCACCGGGCACGTACCTGTACTGGGGACGCACCAGCGGTGACCGGATGGAACGCTCGGAGGGACGCGACGGCCCGCTGGCCGGTGCCATCGTGGTGGACGCGGCCGGCGTGGCGCCGGATACGAGCGAACGCGTGTTCGTGATCACCACGCTGGACGTGTTGCCGGACACCACCAGACCCGAGCCGCAAGACGACATGTTCGATCTGGCCGTGAATGGTTTGTCGTGGCCGCACACCGAGGCGCTGCACTATGCCGTCGGTGACACCGTGCGCTGGCGTTGGCTCAACGCGACGGGGACCCCGCATCCCATGCACTTGCATGGGTTTCATTTCACGGCGCTGGCCAAGGGCGACGGCCGAGTCGACACCACCTACGCCCCCGACGCGCGCCGTACGGAAGTCACCGAATACCTTTCGCCGGGGACCACGGCACAGATGCGGTGGCAGCCCACACGGGCGGGGAACTGGCTGTTTCACTGTCACATCGTGTTTCACGTCATCCCGTTTCCCGTGCGACCCGATTCGGTGCGGGTGAGCATGGCCGACATGCACGACGCGTCGTCGCATGTCACGCGTTCGATGTCGGGACTGGTGATGGGGATTGCGGTGCACGAGCGCGGCGCGACGACAACCGTGTCGCCGACGGTGGGGGTGATTGCGAAGCGCCTTCGGCTGTTCGCCCAGCAGGCGTCGGGGCCGGCCGTTGACGACACGGCGCACGCGCGGGGATACGCGCTGCAGCAGGGCCCCATGCCGCCAAAGGTCGACTCCATCAACGTACCGGGGCCGATGCTGGTGCTCACACGCGGCCAACGCACCGCCATTACCGTGATCAATCGACTGTCAGAACCCACCAGCGTGCACTGGCACGGCATGGAGTTGGAGAGCTACTACGATGGCGTGTCGGGTTGGAGCGGTGCCGATTCACGGCGCGCGCCGATGATTGCCCCCGGCGATTCGTTTGTGGCCGTGATGACGCCGCCGCGGGCCGGAACATTCATGTATCACCCGCACATGGAAGAAGAAGACCAACTTTCGGCCGGCATGTTCGGGCCGCTGATTGTGATGGAGCCCCGTGAACGCTTTGATCCGGCAACGGATTTGTTGTTCGTGATTGGCGATGCCATATTGGACGGCAAGCGTGGCGCGACGTTGAATGGTGCGCGCGCTGCGACGCCACTGCGGTTGCACGTTGGGACCACCTATCGATTGCGTTTCCTGAACATCGGCGAAGCGGCCTCGGGCGAGGCGATGCTGCATACCGACTCGATCCCGCTGCGCTGGCGCCCGCGTGCCAAGGATGGCGCCGATCTGCCCGCCACTCGGCGCGCGGAGCAAGCGTCGACGTTGCGGAAGATCGGTGTTGAGAACGTGACTTCACCTGACACCCACGCGGCCGCTGCGGGCCATGCTTGACGTTTCGGTGACTGATGTGAAGGCGCCGTTCAGAGTACCCATCGACGTTCGCTGAACTGCGCGCCGCGTCGGTGACCTCTCTGCCCACTGTAGTTCAAAACACAATCCAATACAACGGAGTTCCCATGTTGATCAGCAGCACGCTCGCACAAGCCATCAATACGCAGATCGGCAACGAGATGGCCGCCAGTTTGCAGTACTACGCCATCGCCGCGCATTTCCAGAAAGCCAACCTGTCGTTGCTGGCCACGCTGTTCTTCAAGCAGGCCGACGAAGAACGGGAGCACGCGCAAAAACTGCTGCACTATGTCGTCGACACCAAGGGAGACCTGCGCATTCCCGCCGTGCGGGAGCCGGTGCACACGTTCGCGTCTGCCGAAGCGGCGGTCGAGGCCGCGCTCAACTGGGAAGTCGAAGTCACGGGACAGATTCGCGGCCTGATGGATATTGCCGCTGACGAGCGCGACTATCTCGCGCAGGGGTTCCTGCAGTGGTTTGTGGCACCAGCAGCCAGGAGGAGGGTCAACAAGGGATGGACCGCCCCCGATCGCTCAATCGCGCGGACCGGGGATGTCGGGCCACGGGCCTGACACGGGTGGAGGCGTGGGAAGGGCGTACCGCTGCACGGCGGCTGGACGGCAAGCGGTCTGGCGACGCGCCCCGGCGGATGGCCAGCCGCCACGGTCTGCTTAACCGCCGGCCGCCGACGTGTTGGGAACTCGGCCTTTGAAGAACGCCACCGTCCTCGAAAACGCATCCTCCGCCACGGTCTTGCCGTACGCCTGACGCGGTGGGGTTGGCTCAAAACACGCCTCGGGGCTGCCGATTGCCTCACCATCACCGCGATCCACGACGCAACCGGGGCGCAAAGAAAAAAAACCCCCCCCCCCCCCCCCCCCCCCCCCCCCCCCCCGCGCCCCGGGGAGAGGAGGGGGGGGGAAGCCCCCCGCGGTACCAGGGGGCCGAAGAACGCCACCGCGCAAACGACCGCCACGGTCTTGTCACGCCACGGACCGGTTCGGGCTTTCGCGACCGCTTCCATCGCGCGAACGCTGTCAACCGGTATGCCGGTGTCCTTGCCAGCATAGAGGCCAAGCACGGGCGCTTTCAGGCGCGCGAGTTCCGTGGCATTGGTGATCGGCGCGCCGTAGTAGATCACCACGGCATCGATGTTGGCGCCGCCCACGAGCCCGGTGCGCAGCGACCAGTGTCCACCGAAACAGTAGCCTACTGACCCAATGGAGGTGGCGCCGGCCTTCTTGAGATAGGCGATGGCTTCACCAAGATTGCGCTCACCACCGCCAATGTCTGCCATGCCGGCCTGATACAGCTTCATGGCGGCATCAGGGGTCGTGGCCACCGATCCAAAAAGGTCAACGGCGAGCACCGTGTACCCTTCGCCGGCAAAGCGTTTGGCCATGGCCTCAATGTTCGCATTGAGCCCCCACCACTCGTGTACCATCACGATGGCTTTCCCAGTCTTCGCCCCTGCGGCGGGTTTCGCGAGATAGCCCTTGATGGGCTTTCCGTTGAGTGTGCCGTACACAACGCTCTCTCCAACCACTTCCATGCGCGGTGCCACGAGTGCAGCGGGTGACGCAGTCGGTGTCTCGTTCATATGCGCGCGGTGCATCGCGGCGGCATAGTCGGGCTGGGTGGCCTGGGCGTTGGCAGTGCCAGCAACGAAGAGGAGCAGCGTAGCGCTGATGGTGAGGCGCGTGATGCGAGCAGTGGTTTGCATTGGCGTGTGTGAGAAGCGAGAAATGGCTTGGTGACGAACCGGCAAGGAGCACCTGCGATGGTGAAACGTACATGACTGCCATACTACCCTGCGAACCCACGCGCCCTAAGCAGCTGAGCCACCGCCGTGCTGGCCATGTTTTCCGGCGACTCACCCCACTTGTTGTACGACTCGGCACGGGTTGCACCGGCGTCGAGCAGCATCTCCGTAACGGCGACATAGTCGGCGTCGTTCCCGGGACGCGCGTTCGTCGAACCATGCGATGCCCAGGCAATGGGTGAACTGCCGTACGTGCGGTCACGCACGTTCACTGGTGCACCACACTCGAGCAGCACGCGCACCATGTTCACGCGACCGTGCCAGGCGGCCCAGTGTAGTGGGGTGCCGCCCCATTCGCCTTCGTCCGACGGCACCCATCCCAACGCGAACATCAGTCGCACACTGGCTTCGCGGTCGCGTTCGACGGCCAGCGCCAGTGTCTGTCGATCCTCTGCCGTCAACTCCGACATCAGCGCGGGATGCGTGGCGAGTATGGCGCGTGCGGCGTGTTCGTCGGCACCGATGCATGCCGCCAGGAATCGATCGACCGGTGTGAGCGCGGCGGTGTTCGCCCCGCATTCGGCAAGATACGTCGCCACCCCCATGTTGCCGGTGCGCATCGCCAACGCATAGGCGCTCTTGCCATCGCCGCGCGGCAGATCCACCACGGCCCCGTGTTCCACCAGCATGCGGGCCACGGCGACCTCGCGTCCAAACGACGCAACGCGGTGCAACGGCGCTTCGGCCACTCCGCGCGGGTCATCCGTTCCCGCGTTCACATGGCTCAACACGTTCGGGTTGGCACCGTGTGCCAGCAGCCACTGCATACCCAGCGTGGCGGTCCCGCAGCGGTGGTCGGATTCCTTGTAGCCGGCGAGGAAGTAGAGTGGTGTGTTCCCCCACTGCGAGTGCGCGGCGCTGAGTTCAGCGCCATGCGCCGCCAGCAGCTCCAGACACTCCCGGTGGTTCATTTCCGCTGCGTGATAGACGCTTTCGCCGTCGTTGGGGTTGGCGCCGCGTTCCAGCAGCAGCCGAGCGACTGCGACGTTGTCGGACACGCAGGCGAAGTACAGCGCGGGGATGTGTGCTTCGCCATGGTCGCCAACACGTATGTATGCGTTGGCGCTGGCGCCGGCGTCGAGCAGCAGCTGCACCGTACGCACGCGATCGATCTCAGTGACGCCCAGCAGTGACTGTAACCCCATGTGACAGGCGTAGATCAGCGGTTCAGGACCGTCTGGTTGAAAGCCAGACGTCGCAAGCCGCACATCCTTCGCAAGGAACGCTGCCACCAGCGACGGATTGCCGACGGCGGCCGCGCAATGGATGCTGTAGCGCGCCAGTTCGGGGTGCGCGTCCAGCATGGCCTTGGCGTGCGCGGTGTCGTGGTCGCGAAGCGCGAGCAGGAAGCGCGCGCCGTGCACATGTATGGGATCGACACGCTTCATGAACGCGGTCAGCTCGCGCCAGCTGGACTTGCCGTTCTTGCGGGCTACGGCATGATGGATATCCGCCAGCTTGATGTCGGCCTGCACGGTGGCGTCGTCCAGCGATGCCAATCGTGGCAGCAGCGCGCGCAGCCGTGCAATGAGCACCGGGTCGCCACTCCTGGCCTGCTTGAGCAGCAGTTTGGCCTGACGGCGCAGATTGTCGAGCGTGAAATCGGGCCCGCCAGCGGGCGAATCGTTGGTATCGGACATGCCGACCCATGATGCCCGGGTCCGCACAGGCGGGGTTCGAGGCGCGAACCCCGGGCCCTTCCCGGAGGATGCGCGCTGCGCGCGATGACAAACTATCGCGCACCGCGCGCCTCGGCGAGCCCCCTATTTCACCGTGCCAACGCCAATGGCGCTGCCCTTGTCCAGCTGCTTCACCCAGGCCATTAATGTGCCGGTGGGCGTTGTCGACAGGGCGGGATACCAGCTGCCTGCGCTTCCATCCGGCGACGTCACCGCGGAGAACGAGACGATCCCCGCCGCATCAACACGCGCCCGCGTCACGGCCATGCGACGCGCTCCGTCAACAATCTCATCCCATGCCACCAGCATCGATCCGTCACGTTCCATCGCCATCTGCGGGTGTGACGCCGGTCCGCGGGTGGGGATGCGGGTGCGGGTCGTGAACGCGCGCCCGTCCCGCGTGATCGCGTAGAATAGCGCCAGCGACGAGGCCGTCTTGCCGTCGGCGGGCGTGGGCCACACCACGTGCGCACGGCGATCCCGATCGATCGCGATCGCCGGTCCATTGTCGGGACAGCCGTCAATTTGCCAATGATCGTCGCTCACCCGCACCGGCGCAGAAAACGTCCGACCGCCATCGGCAGACATGCTGAACGCGATGTCGCGTTGACTTCCCGGATACACATGGCGCCACACGGCATACACGTTGCCGCCGGCAGTCGCGAGCGAGGTCTTGCAGCAATAACAGACGCTGCGCGTGATCTTCACGGCCTTCGTGCCGTTGAGCGAAGAGAAGTACAGCTGTGACAAGCCGGCTCGTTCGGTGGGACTCGGCTTTGGCATGGGCGTCGCGGATTGGACGCCGGACGCGCTGTCATGCTTGTGCATCGCGTCGGCACTGACCGTTTCGCGATGGTCAAGCCACAGCACCAGCACATTGCCTTTGGCGTCGACGGCCACGGATTCCCAGCCGCGCACGCCGTCCGCATCGCTGCCGGTACCGGTGGCACCCTGCGCCAAACG
>JADKJT010000019.1 GCA_016720905.1 Gemmatimonadaceae bacterium
ACGCTGCCGTTCAACGGGTACGCCGATCAGGTGGCCTCGCTGTATGCCGGCATGGACCTTCGCAAGAACTATTGATGGTGCGTCGGTGGATTCGGCCGGCCCTCTGGGTGCTGGTCATCGCACCACTCGTGTGGATGATTGCCCGAGGCATCATGGGAGACCTTGGGGCCAATCCGATTGAGCGACTGGAAGACGAAACCGGTCGATGGACGCTGCGCCTGCTGGCCGGCTCGCTCGCCGTTTCGCCGCTCGTGGCGTTCACGCGATGGGGATGGCTGGTTCGCGAACGACGCTTTCTAGGACTTGGTGCGTTCTTCTATGCCGTCATGCACCTAAACGTGTACATCGGTCTCGACAATTTTTTTGATGTCGACGATATCGTGAAGGACGTGCTGAAACATCTGTACGTGACGGTCGGCATGACCGCGTTCCTGCTGCTGGTACCGCTCGCCGTCACCTCGACGAAAGGATGGGTCCGTCGGCTGGGCGGAAAACGGTGGACGCAACTGCATCGCCTGGTGTATGTGGCGGCAACCGCCGGGTGCGTCCATTTCATCTGGGCGGTGAAGAAGGACAAGACGGAACCGTTGATCTATGCGGCGGTCTTCCTGGTCCTGTTCGCGCTGCGATTTGTCGAACGGCGGCCGACGGGCCGATCCCGACGCGAGGCCGGGCCAGTGGCGTGACGATGTGGTCCCCCGGGGCGTCTACCTAAAGACGATACACCGCCCCAGGCGCCGATGCCGGCTCCGAACGCGTGACGCACACCTGGCCGGGGTGCCGTCTCGTGCCCGTTCGTGCCTCACGTCCCTCTCGATGTCCGTTTCCGTTGGCGCGAATGCCGCGCGTTCGGGCGCCCACCCGACGTCGAACGCCGCTACCGCTCCGCAAGGGGTGCGAGCGGTCACGGCACCCCATGGCCAACCGGCATTCCAGTCGGTGGTGTTTGGTCGCGCGTGGGATGCGACGCTGTTGGGCGGACTCGGCGTGTATACGCTGGCGCTGTGCGTGTGGCTGGTGGTGAGTGCGCGTGGCGACGCGGCACCCGCCCGGGGGCCGGCGTTTGCCTCCGCCGTACTGTCATTGTGCGCGGCGGCACTGGCCATCCGCGCATCGCGCGAGAATCGCCTCGACCGGGGGAGCCGCCACTGTTGGCGCGTCATCGCCCTCGCCGTCGTCGTCAATGCCATCGGCAGCCTGACAATCTCAGCCGGCGGCTCGTGGCTGGCCCCATCTGATGCCCGCACCGTGTCGGCGTATGCGGGACTCACCGCGCAGATGATGCTGTTGGTGGCGCTCCTGCAGAAGCCAAGCGCGCCGCAATCATCGCTGGACCAGGCGACCCTGTGGTTGGACGCGGCTACTGTCACGGTTGGCGGACTCCTGGTTGTGTGGTACGACCTGCACGTGCTCTCCGGTGATCGGACTCCGTCGTCGCTCGGTGCGTTCATTCTTTCGCATCTGGTTGTCGTCGTGGACCTTGTGCTGTTGATGGTCACCTCGGTGCTGTGGCGACGCACGGCCTTCGCGCATCGGGCCTATGTGTTGCTCCTGCTGGCGGCGGCGTTGCTGGTGGGTGCGCTGTCCCACACGGCGGCTGTCGTTGTCCTTACGCGCGATGTCCCCGCGCCGGTGTGGCTCACCGCCATCGCGCCCATCAGCACGCTGCTCTTCGCGATTGCGGCCTGGTTGAAGTCGGCGACCGCCGGGGCGTTGGCGGTGCGCACGGCCGCGCACTCGGCGCGCGCGCAACTGAGCGCGAGCATCATCCCGTACGTGGCCGCACTTCCCGGCTTTGCGTTGCTGCTCAAGGCGTCGCATGAGCAGGCGCTGCAACCGGTTGGTGGCTTGGTGATCGGCGCGGTGGCCATCGCGATTCTCGCGTTTGCGCGTCAGGTTGCCTCAGCGCGCGAGGCCGTTCGCGCGCTGACGGAATCGGCGGCCAAGCACAACGAGGCGCGCTTTCAGGCACTCGTCCAGCACTCGAGTGACGTGATCACGATTCTCGACGCGCGCGGATACATCCGCTATGTGAGTCCGTCGGTGGCGACCGTGCTGGGGCATGACTCGTCCCGCCTGGTGGGGACTCGTCTGGCCGACCTGCTGCACCCGGAGGATGTTGAGGGGGCGACGATGTTCCTCGCCGATCTCGCACGATCGGCGGGGCCGCGCGCCACGCCCAGTCACCTGCCCGGCTCGTTCAAGCGCGAATGGCGGATTGCCCATGCCAACGGCGACTGGATGTCGGTGGACAACGTGGGGACCAATCTGCTCCGCGAGCCGGTGGTGCAGGGGTTGGTGCTCAATACCCGCGATGTCACGGAGCAGAGCGTTATCAAACAGCAGTACATGCACCAGGCGTTTCACGATCCGCTTACCGACTTGGCGAATCGCTCGCTGTTTCTCTATCAGGTGGGTCATGCGTTGGCCCGCGCTACTCGGCAGCAGCATGCCGTCACCGTGCTCTTCCTGGATCTCGACAATTTCAAGACCGTCAACGACTCGCTCGGGCATGCGGCCGGCGATCGGTTACTGGTGGAAGCGGCCCGGCGCTTGTCGTCCTGCGTCCGGGATAGTGACCTGATTGCGCGTTTGGGCGGGGACGAATTTGCGATGCTCATTGAGGATGGTGACGGGGACGATGACGTGCTTGGCATCGCCGAGCGCATCGCCGACGCGCTCTCGAGGCCCTTCAAGTTGAGCGGCAAGGAAGTGTTTGTCGGCGCCAGCATCGGCATTGCCCGCACGTCGCGTGGCGAGACCACTGACGATCTGGTGCGAAACGCCGATGTGGCGATGTACGTGGCCAAGACGCGCGGCAAGGGTGGCTATGTCCTGTTCGAGCCGGAAATGCACGCGGCGGCGATGGATCGCTTGGTGGTGGAAGCCGACCTGCGTGCGGCGATCGACCGCGAGGAGTTCCTGCTGGAGTATCAGCCGATCGTGCTGCTGGCCACCGGTGAGATCATCGGCGCCGAGGCGCTGGTGCGATGGGCGTGTCGCGAGCGCGGAACCGTGCCCCCGGGGTTGTTCATTCCGATTGCCGAGGAGACCGGTCTGATTGTCCCGATCGGGCGCTGGGTGTTGCGGCGCGCGTGTCGAATGGCCAGGCAGTGGGAGCAGGAACGCGGTCATCCCATGCGCATCACCGTCAACCTGTCCGGCCGCCAGTTGCAGGATCCGGGCATTGTGGACGATGTGCGTGCCGCCCTGCGCGACTCCGGGCTCGATCCCAAGCATCTGGTGCTCGAACTGACCGAGAGCATGCTGATGCAGAATACCGACCTTTCCATGGCGCGCCTTACCGCGCTCAAGGGCCTGGGCGTGTCCCTGGCTATCGACGACTTCGGGACCGGTTATTCTTCCCTGAGCTATCTGCAGCGCTATCCGATCGACATCCTGAAGATCGACAAGGCGTTCGTGGATGTCATCGATAAGGGAGGCGAGGGTCCAGTGCTGGCCAGTGCGATTGTGGCGCTCGGAGAAACGCTGCGGATGAGTACCGTGGCGGAGGGGATCGAGACGGAGGCGCAGCGCGGCAAGCTATTACAGCTGGGCTGCGAACTGGGACAGGGGTACCTGTTCGCGCCGCCGCTCGAGGCGACAGAGTTCTATCGCCTGCTCCTCGTCCGTGGCGCACGCTCGTATTCGCCGCTACGACGGCATCGCGAAATGGGTGCCCACGCCGCGTAATACTTCGCGTAGCGCCCTGCATCCGGCGCCGGCCCAGGTGATGACGCCCCGGACGTTCGACGCCTTTGCCATCGCTGCCCCCGGGCTGGCGCCCCTGCTGGCTGATGAACTCCGCGCGCTTGATGTGGTGATCGGTGAGGTGAGTGCGGCGGGCGTGGTGTTTCCCGCGACGATTGCCTCGTTGCTGCATGTGAACCTGTGGTCGCGGCTCGCCACGCGGGTGATCGTGCGTGTGGCCGAGTTCACGGCCCGCGACTTCGCCACACTGGAAAAGCAGTCAAAACGGGTGCCGTGGTCGACATTGATTGCGCCCGGCGCCGCTGTGCGCTTCCGCGTGACGTGCCGGAAATCCCGACTCTATCATTCCGACGCCGTGGCAGAGCGTGTCGCGCGGGCAGTGGCTGGCGCGGTGCCGTCAGCGTCGGTGCTGGCCCGTGAAATCGGTGACGAAGTGCAGGACGACGCCGTGGACGTTGACCTGTCCGCGCGGGTCTCGAGCGACGCTGAGTCGTCGCAATTGATTGTGGTGCGGTTCGAGCATGACCGTTGCACGATCAGTCTGGACAGTTCCGGCGACTTGCTGCATCGACGCGGATGGCGACAGGCCGTGGCGAAGGCGCCGTTGCGGGAGACGTTGGCGGCAGCCATGCTGGCCGCGTGCGACTGGCACGGTGATGTGCCGTTGATCGATCCGTTTTGCGGCTCGGGCACCATTGGCATCGAAGGCGCGCTGCGGGCGCGCAACATGGCTCCCGGATTGACTCGACGATTTGCGCTGGAGGGCTGGCCCGGCGTGAGCGCATCATGGGTGGCGGCACAACGCGACGCGGCGCGGATGCTCGCGCGACCCACGGCGGGGGTGCCCATTCGAATGAGTGATCGCGATGCCGGTGCCTGCGCCGCAGCGCGTGCGAATGCCGAGCGGGCCGGCGTGGCGGCCGATGTCGAGATCACGCAGTGTGCGATTTCGGCCGTCGATCTCTCGGCGCTTGGTCCGCGCGGACTCGTGCTTACGAATCCGCCCTACGGACTGCGCGTCAGCGAAGGGGCCGATCTGCGCGCGCTCTACGCGCGACTGGGTGACATCGTGCGCACCGGAGGACCGGACTGGCGCCTTGGGCTGTTGGTGCCTGATCGCCACCTCGCGGCACAGACCCGACTGCAGTTTGAGTCGCTCCTCCGAACGTCCAACGGCGGGATCGGGGTGTCGGTGGAACGATCAAAGGGCAAACCCGCGCGACGCCAGGGTGCCGCCCGGGCGGGGGGCTGCGGCGTCAGGCGCGGAAGAGTGGGGAGTCGCGAACCACCCGCGCCACTCTGAATCGATCGACGCAATTCAACGGCGCGATGGAAACGTGAGATCCAGTCGCCACGGACGATCGTGAATGGCGCTCAGGGGGCGGGCGAGGGATTTCGAACAACGCGTGCAGTTCGGTGCGACGGTCGCCTCGGTCGCGCACGCCATCGGCAACCCAGGGCGCGTCGATATCCAGCAGCAAGTAGTGCGCCGGACGGCGGGCCAGGGCGGCGTCTTCGATGAACTGGGGACAGCGTCCAAAGTAGTGGTGGCAATACACGACGGTGCTGACGAGATCGGTGTCGTGGATCAGGCGGGCGTCTCCTCGGGCAAGCGCGCGCGCCAGGTACTCGTCCTCCAGCGCCATCTGCCCTTTCGCGATGGGCCCGTGGTCGCGGAAGTCCAATGGCGCTCCCTTCGTTGCGGCGTACTCGCGAACGAATTCCGGAACCGCCAGTGCCCCATAGTGTTCGGCCAGCTGTCCGGCGAGCGTCGTCTTCCCGACCGACTCCGATCCGGTCAGGACGACGCGGGTGATGCGATCAGCGTCGTTCGATTGGCGGAGCGTTTCCATTGCACGAGACCGATGATGGCCAACACGAGAAACACCGCGTAGAGCACGGCCGTAAGCCGGAGTCCGCGCGACAGGAGGAGGGGAACGTACACCACATCAACGGCAATCCAGAGCAGCCAGTTCTCGAGCAGTTTCCGGGTCATCATCCACTGCGCGATGAGACTGACCGACACCAGCGCGGCATCGAGATGCGGAAGCGCCGAGCCCGGAATGCGCGACGTGATGGTGGACAGCACGAGCCAGGTGGCCATTCCCACTCCGGCCAGAAGCAACAGGAGCGCTGCGGGTGTGCGTGTCACCACCACCGGCACGCGAAGGCCGCCACCGCGCGCCCAATGCCACCAGCCATAAAATGACAGCACCAGGTAGACCACCTGCAATCCGGTGTCCGAGTAGAGGCCTGTTCGGGCGAAAACCACGATATAGAAGCCGGCGTTGAGCACGCCCAGTGGCCAGTTCCAGATATTTTCACGGGTGACCAGCCAGACGTTGAGGACGCCGGTGATGAAACCGAACAGCTCCGCGCAGGAGCTGCCGTGCGCGCCTAGCCAGGCGCAGAGATCACGCGTGCCGTCGACCATATCGGTGAAGGTAGCGCGCGCGCGGTCTGCGCGGATATGTTGTACCGACAAGACCGGGGTGCCTGCCGCACTGTCGCGCGCAGGCTGAGAGAGTCCCGCTGAACCTGATCCGGTTCGTACCGGCGTAGGGAGTCCCTCTATGATCACGCGTGTAAACGTGCGCCGATGGCGCTCGTCCTGGCTGGCCGCCGCCATCAGCATCTCGCTGCCTACCGCCGCCAATGCCCAGTCTGTTCCGCCCTCGCGTCGCGACAGCAGTCAGCGCGCCGATACCGGTCAACGCATCGAGCGCGTGCTCGTGTCGGCCATTCGTGCCGGCGACACGGCACCCATCTCCCAGTCGACCATCGGGCGGGACGTCATCGCGCCGCGACATTTCGGACAGGACGTTCCGCTCCTGTTGCAGGGCGCATCCCCGTCGCTGACCGCGCATACGGAAACCGGCACGCCGTGGGGGTACAGCTACCTGCGGCTGCGGGGCCTCGACCAGACGCGCATCAACATCACGATTGACGGCATTCCGCTCAACGACATGGAGGACCAGGTCCTCTATTTCGCCAACTTCGCCGATCTGATGGCGAGTGTGCAGACGGTGCAAGTGCAACGTGGCGTTGGAACGAGCACGGCCGGCACGGCGTCGTTTGCCGGTTCCGTCAATTTCGAAACGATGCCGGTGGCACTGAAGGATGCCGGCGGGGACATCAGTCTTCAGCTGGGTTCGTTCGGTGCGCAACGTGCCAGTGTGTCGTTCCGGTCGGGGCTCACGGACAGTCGTTTCGCGGTGTACGGGCGGGCCAGTGCGCTGCGTACGAACGGCTATCGCGATCACAGCGGCGTGATGGGGCGCACGGGGTTTGTCGGTGCGGGCTGGTTCGGGGCGCGGACCATCGTCAAGGCGACTGCGCTGGTCGGATTGCTTGCCGATACGCTGTCATATACAGGCGCCACACGGGCCGAACTGGATGCGAATCGACGCTACAATCCGTTGGCGCCTGACGAACTGGACAAGTTCGGACAACAGCTGCTGGCGCTTTCCGTCTCCCACGTGTTGTCCGACGCGGCCACGGTGAGCTCCACCGTCTATCGCAATTCGGCGAGTGGCCACTACGACTACTTCTACGACGCGGATCGGTATCGATATGGTCTGGCCCATACCTGGTACGGTACCACCAGTGCGGTCAACGTCGAACACGGTGATTGGCACCTGAATCTTGGTGTGAACGCGAACACGTACGCGCGTGCGCATCGGGCGTTCCTGCGACCGGATCTTACGGCGGCGCTGTATGACAACACCGGCCACAAGCAGGACGCGAGCGCGTTTGCCAAAGCCTCGCTGGACCAGGGGCGGGTGCGCTGGTTTGCCGACCTGCAGACGCGATGGATGCGATTTCGCTATACGCCCGATGTCCGTGCCGGTGTCGATGCGCGGAGCATCGACTGGACTTTTTTCAATCCCAAGGCGGGCGCCACGGTACGACTGGGTGGGGCGTGGAGTGCTTTTGCATCGTACGGCGTCACGACGCGCGAGCCGGCGCGCAGTGACCTGCTGGCTGGCGACGATGACCTCAACGCCGGGAACGTGGCCGACTACGGCGACTTCTCACGCGTCAAACCCGAATCGGTGCGGGACGCCGAGGCGGGAGTGAAATGGCTGGCCGACGGACGCTCACTGCAGGCCAACGTCTACAGCATGGATTTCCGGAACGACATTGCCCGCATTGGTGCGCCCACCGCGTCGGGATCGGTGCTGCGGCGCAACGTGGGGGCGAGCTATCGGCGCGGCGTGGAGGTTGATGGGCGGTGGACCATTGCGCCGCGTGTCGTGGTGGCGGGCAACGCCGCATGGAGTGCGAACCGCATCCGGTCATTCACCGATTCGTCGCGCGGCACGCCGGTGGTGCGACGCCACGTCGAACCATTGCTCACGCCGCGGTACATGAGTGCGCATCGGGTCGAGCTGTCGGCGAGTCGGGTGTGGACGGTGACGGCGGAAGGTCGCTACCAATCGCGCGCCTTTCTGGACAACACGAGCAGCGTCGATCGGGTGCTGCCGGACTTCTACGTGCTGGACGCGACGGCGCGCGCCGAGTGGGGGCGCTATGCGGTGACCGTGCGCGGGGCGAATCTCGGGAACACGCAGAAGTTCGGGAGCGGATCGGTGAGTGGAACGGGCACCGTGCGGTACTTCGTGCTCCCGGTGCGGGCGGTATTTGCCACGGTGGATGTGAAGTTCTGAGAGCATTGGCGGGGAGGAATGGCCTTCAATCCCCCCTCACTGCATCCAGCGTGCTCGCTTTGACGAATGGCATAGTGCAGGTTGTCTATTGCCCGTGGTGGAGCGTGCATGACCAGGACCCTACGATCACGTATGGACGAACCCAAGCGAATCAATGCGAGTGATCCGGCCCGGGCGCACCTGGCGCTGGTAACCGCGGACGACGCGAACGCGCTGGCGGAACCGTTACTGCCGCGCATCGCGGCCGGCGACGAACACGCGGTACGCGAGTGCGTGGCTCGGTATGGTGCGCTGGTGTGGTCACTGGTCCGTCGCTGGTCGCCGGATGCGCAGGATGCCGAGGACGCGGTGCAGGATGTGTTCATCGATCTCTGGCGCAGTGCGTCCAAGTTCGATGTGGCACGGGCAACGGAAGCCGGGTGGGTGGCCATGGTCACTCGGCGGCGTCTCATTGATCGGATGCGTCGTCGTCAACGGCTGCCGGAGCTGGAGCCGATGTCCGAAGAGCACGATGTGGCGGATGAATCGGCCGAGGATATTGCGCAGGCCATGGATCGCACCACGCGCGCCGATCGGGCGCGGGCGGTGCTGAACGAATTGCCGGCAGCACAACGTCGCATGCTGGAGTTGTCGCTGCTGGAGGGGAAAACCCATGATGAAATCGCGCGCGAAACCGACACGCCGCTGGGCACCGTGAAGTCGCACATTCGTCGCGGACTCAAGCGAGCCCGTGAACTGATGAATAGCGCCGGCAATGGCGCCGTGGACGGGAGGGACGACGCATGATGGATGACAACGAGCCGCCGCTGTCGGATGCGCAGCAATGGGAAGTGGCCGCCGCTGAACTGACGGCGGCGATGGCATTCGATGCGCGGACGGCAAGCGATGCGCTGCCGCCGGCACTGGCCGAACGCATCACCAAGGCGGGAGAGGCATTCGTGCGCACCACGCGGGTGCCGGGTGTTACCGCCAATCCCGTCGTGCCCATCACCAGTGCGGTGCCGGCGAGACGACTGGCCAGTTGGACCGGGTGGTTGGCGGCGGCGGCGGTGCTGGCGGTGTGGGTGGGTGTGTCGCGGTGGACTGGTTCTTCGGCGTCTGCGCCTGTGGTGTCAGTGGCCCAGACCGGGGTGGTGCTGCGCGACTCGCTGCTGCAAGCGGATAGTGCGCTCACCCGATTGGCCTGGGGCGCGTCCACCGACAGCAGCGCCATCGGGGCCACCGGCGATGTGGTATGGAGTGCGCGGGCGCAGCGCGGCGTCATGCGCATTGCCGGTCTTCAGCCCAACGACCGCACGCGCTGGCAGTATCAGCTGTGGATTTTCGACAAGAAGCGGGACCAGCGCTATCCGGTGGACGGGGGCGTGTTCGATATCCCTGCGGGAGCGCACGAGGTGTTCGTGCCGATCGATGCGCGACTGCCGGTTGGTGAAGCGGTGTTGTTCGCGATTACCATCGAGCCACCGGGCGGCGTGGTGGTGTCGAAACGGGAACGCATCGCGTTGCTGGCGAAGCCGGCGAGCTAGTCGGTCGTTGGGCGACGACCTGTTGTATTCCGACTCGCCTCGGGCGACGACCTGTTGTATTCCGACTATCGCAAAACCGAGGAGCTTGGCACGCTCCGCGAAGTGGCGCGCGCCCTCGCCGCCGGCACCAGCGCCAGTGACCTCCTCAATATCCTGTGCGAGGCGGCCACCAATCAGGGGCGTTCCATCGGCGCGTCGGTGGTCGAGGTGGGCACTGACACGGGCACCTTTGTGGCCGTGCGAGGTCCGTCCAAGGAACTCATGGGATTGCGATTCCCGCTGGCCGGCAGCGTGACCGGGCGCGTGGCCCAGGAGCGCAAGACGATTTCCATCACGTCCCCCAACGAAAGCTCGCCGCTGTTCGCAGAGTTGCTGCCGAAGTTGGGGATCGGGCCCATCATGGTGCTCCCCCTGCTGGCGCAGTCGCAACTGATGGGTGTGCTGTCGGTGTTTCGGCGCGAGGGAGAGACGAAGTTCGACGCCCATGATGAATCGCGGTTGGCCGCGGTGGCGGATCTCGCGGCGCTGGCCCTCTGGAAGACCAGCCTGCTGGAAGAAGCACAATCCGCCGACGCGGCCAAGACAAGCCTTTTGGCGACACTATCGCACGAGCTTCGAACTCCTTTAGCGGCACTAGAGGGATATGGTGAGCTTTTGGAAGACGAGATTCTCGGGCCGCTGACCAGTTCGCAGCGCGATGCATTGGTTCGGTTGCGAACCGTCAGTCGGCATCTTGGCTCCCTGATCGAGGACATCCTCACGTACGCATCGCTGGAGGCAGACCGTCTATCAATCCGGGTCGCGCCGCTTGAGGTCGCCTCACTTCTTGACTCGCTCCTGCCGTTTGTCGAACCGCTGGCTCGCGAGAAGGGGATTGCGTTTCGACTGGAGCTGGCGGACGCGCTGCCGGATCTGGTGACCGACGAGGACCGACTGCGACAAATCCTGCTGAATCTGGTCCAGAACGCCGTCAAGTTCACCGAACGGGGCGAGGTGCTGCTGCGCGTGACATTGGGGACGCCGACCGCCGATGGTGTGCCCTGCATCCGGTTCGTGGTGCGCGATACCGGGGTGGGCATCGATGCTGCGGATCTCCCCCGGTTGTTTCGTCCCTTCTCGCAGCTGGAGGATGTGCAGTCGCGTCGGCATCGCGGAACCGGTTTGGGACTCTACATCTCGCGTCGCCTCGCGAGTCTGCTTGGCGGACGCGTGGAAGTGGTGTCTCGTCCGAGCGAGGGATCGCAGTTCACACTGGTACTTCCGGTTGTTCGCTGAGTGGAATCGCGCCGTTAGATTCCCACGCCTATGAGCGAATCTGCGATTACCAGCGTGTTCAACGACGGCCTCATTGCCGAGCAGTTCGAGCGGTATCGACACGATCCGGCCAGTGTCGACGAGACCTGGCGTCAGTATTTCCGGATTGCGGAGTCGCTGTTCGCGTCATCGCCGTCCAGTGCCAGCCGTCCCACGTCGCGTAGCGCCGTGAGCGAGGCTCCCGGCCTCGAGATGCTCAAGAAGGTTGCCGGTGCCGCGTCGCTGCTGCAGGCCATTCGCGACTACGGCCACTACGCCGTACAACTCGACCCACTTGGCTCGCCACCGGCAGGCGCTGATGAACTCAGCGAGGCATTCCATGGACTCACCGAGGCCGATCTCGCGTCGATTCCCGGTGCGGCTATTGGTGATGATCGTTTTCCGACGGCGCTGGACAACATCCGGCGCAAACGCGAGGTGTATTCGGAGCATATCGGATACGAAGTGTGGCACCTGGAAGCCAACGACGAACGCGAATGGTTCCGGTTGGCGTTTCGCGACGGGATTCTCACGCGCGACCTGACCATTGACGAAAAGCAGGCGATGCTGCATCGCCTCAATGAAGTGGACGGCCTGGAGCGTTTTCTCGGACGCGCGTATGTGGGCTACAAGCGGTTTTCGGTGGAGGGAACGGACGCCCTGATCCCCATGCTGGATGCGGTCATCGACGAATCGGGGCGCGCCGGGGCGCGCGACGTGGTCATCGGCATGGCGCATCGTGGTCGGCTCAATGTGCTCACCAACGTCATGGGCAAGCCGTTTGAAGCGCTGTTTGCCGAGTTCGAGGGACGTCACGATCACGCCGACGAAAATGCCACGGGTGACGTGAAGTACCACATGGGGTATGTCGGCGCGCGCACCGTGGACGGACGTGCGGTGCGGCTGCGGTTGGTGCCGAATCCCTCGCATCTCGAAATCGTCAATCCCGTGGTGGAGGGCGTCGCGCGCGCGCTGCAGCGCATGCCGGGCCGCCCGGGGGAGCGCGATGAACTGGCCGTTGTCCCGGTGGCCATTCATGGCGACGCGGCGTTCCCCGGCGAGGGGATCGTGGCTGAGACGCTCAACATCTCGCATCTGAACGCGTACCGCACGGGCGGGACGATTCATATCATCGTCAACAATCAGGTGGGTTTCACCACCGATCCTTCCGACGCGCGCTCCACCTACTACGCGTCCGATCTGGCCAAGGGATTCGAGATCCCGATCTTCCACGTGAACGGCGATGATGCGCAGGCGTGCATCACCGCGGTGCGGCTGGCGTGTGCGTACCGCGCTCGCTTCAAGAAAGACGTGCTGATCGATCTGGTGGGCTATCGCCGGCATGGACACAACGAAGGCGACGAGCCCACGTTCACACAGCCCAAGCGGTACGCGTTGATCAAGCAGCATCCGACGGTGGCGCAGGCCTGGGCCAACCGACTGGTCGCCGAGGGCGTCATGACGACGGATGAGACGATTGCCGTCGAACAATCGGTGTCCGCCCGCTATGCCACCATCCACGCGAAGTTCAAGGCGTCGCTCCTGGGCAGTGAAACGCATGCGCCCTGGCCGGCGGAGTCCGCGCCCGCGCAGGCCGCCTTTCGCACAGCCGTTCCCGCCGAGCGACTGCAGCTGATCAATGAATCGCTGCTCAGCTATCCGGCGGATTTCTCGCCACATCCGCGGCTGGCTAAGACGCTTGAGCGGCGACGCGACGCGATGGGCGCGGCGGGCGGCATCGACTGGGGACATGCGGAGGCGCTGGCCTTCGGCTCGCTGCTGCTGGACGGGGTGTCGATTCGCCTGAGCGGGCAGGATGTGGAGCGCGGGACGTTTTCGCACCGGCATGCGGTGTTGAGCGACAGCGAGACCGGACGCAAATACGCGCCGCTGTCCCAACTTCCCGGTCGTCAGGGCGTGTTCGAGATCTACAACTCGGCCTTGTCGGAGACCGCCGTGCTGGGGTTTGAATACGGCTTCAGCACGGTGGCCACCGACGTGCTCACGCTATGGGAGGCGCAGTTCGGTGATTTCGTGAACGTGGCGCAACCGATCATCGATCAGTTCATCGTGGCCGACCGCGCCAAGTGGGGCCAGGACAGCAACGTCGTGTTGCTGCTGCCGCACGGGTATGAAGGTCAGGGGCCGGAGCATTCCAGCGCGCGTCTCGAGCGCTTCCTGCAATTGTGCGCCGAAGGGAACATGACCGTCGCGTATTGCACCACGCCGGCCCAGTATTTTCACCTGTTGCGCCGACAAGCCCTGCGTCGCGATCGCCGCCCGTTGGTGTGCATGCAACCAAAGTCTTTGTTGCGGCTGCCGCAGGCCGGCTCGCAGCTGGAGTCACTTGCCGGTGGCGCATTCCAGTCGGTCATCGACGATCCCATCGCGTCGCAGCACCGCGATGAGGTGCGCCGCGTGGTATTCTGCTCGGGCAAGTTGTACTACGACCTGGTCCTGGCGCCGTCGCGAAATCCCCACGTCGCATTGGTGCGAGTCGAGGAGCTGTATCCCTGGCCGCATGAGGAGATTGCCCGGCTGATGCAACAGTATCCGGCGGTTGAACAAGTCGTCTGGGCGCAGGAGGAACCACGCAATCAGGGGGCCTGGACGTATGTGCAACCGCGTCTTCGGGCGTCGGCCGGTGCTGCCGTCGGTGTGCGCTACGCAGGTCGCCCCGAGCGCGCGAGTCCCGCGGAAGGCGCTGCCGATGCGCATCAGGAAGAGCAGGCGCGCATCGTGGCGTTGGTGATGGACGTTGGCGATGGTGCCGCGCAGCGTTACGCGACACCGGTGCCGCGGTGAACGCCCGCACGGTGGTCTCGGTGTTGGCGGGAGTGGCGCTGCTCGCACCCGTCGCGATGGCCGCCCAGACGGGCGTAACCGCCGAGCGCGGCGCGGCCGCCCTGGGTTCGGTGCTGGATGGGTTGGGCACGACCGGTCGGGTGTTGACCGTCGCAGCGCATCCCGACGACGAGGACACGCAGTTCATCGCCTGGCTCACCCGCGGACGTCACGTGGAGACGGCGTATCTCTCGCTGACGCGCGGTGATGGCGGGCAGAATCTCATTGGCAACGAACTGGGCGAAGCGCTGGGCGCGATTCGCACGCAGGAATTGCTGTCGGCCCGACGCCTTGATGGCGGGCGACAATATTTTTCGCGCGCGTTCGACTTCGGGTTCAGCAAGAACGCTGAAGAGACGTACACGCATTGGCCCAAGGATTCGATCCTCGGCGACGTGATTCGCGTGGTGCGCGCGTTTCGGCCGCAGGTGATGGTGGCATTCTTCAGCGGCACGCCGCGGGACGGCCATGGGCATCATCAGGTGTCCGGGCTGTTGGCGCGCGAAGCGTACGACCTGGCGGCCGACACCGTGCGATTCCCGGTGGCGGGCTACGGTCTGCCGTGGACACCGCTCAAGTTCTACCGCAGTGCGCGGCAAAATCCAGCGGAGGCCACGCTGCGCATGAACGTGGGCGAGTACGACGCGCTGTTGGGTCGCAGTTACTACGAGATTGCGGCGGAGAGTCGTTCGCAGCACAAATCGCAGGGCTTTGGGGTGCTGCAGCGCAAAGGCGTCATCATGGATGCGATCACCCGTGAAGCCGCCCGCACCGGGCCCGCGAATGCCAAGGACGAGACCAGTCTGTTTGACGGCGTGGACACGACGTGGGCCCCGTTGCGGGCCAAGTTGCCGTCGATGGCGCAACTGCAGCTTGACTCGGCGCTCACCCTGATCGGGACCGTGCGCCGCGCGTATCGGGCTGACGATCCGACCCCGATCATCGTGCCGCTCGCCGCCGCACTACGTCTGTTGCGCGCGGCGCGTTCCGCACTGCCTACCTCACCGGCGGTGTTGTTTGCGGGCACGGCGGGGATGACACCACGCATCAGCCCCCGCCGAGCCACCGATGCCGATCCCGCGTTGTGGGATGCGTTGCAACTGGCGATTGGTCGCGCGGAGCGGGCGCTGGCGCTGGCGGCCGGCGTGGCGGTTGAAGCCACCGCGCCACGCGCCGTGTTTCCGGTGCGCGAAGCCCGAAAGACGAATGTCGGGGATTCGCTGCCGGTCACGGTGACGGTGTTCAATCGCGGTCGCGTGCCGGTGACGATGGCGTACGCGGGCATGCGCGACTACGCGCAACCCGCTGGTGGTTTCCCGGAGAAGAACGTGCCGATTGCCCCGGACAGCGCGCTGACCTTTCAACGGTGGGCGGTGGCGTTTGAACCGGCCTCACCGTGGTGGCGCATGAACGGTCGCAAGCAGCAGGACTGGTTCCAGGCACCGATCGATGCGAACGACGAAGCCACGTCGGAAGACCGCACCGCGACGGTGGTGCGCGCCAGTGTGATCATTGCCGGTGAGATGGTCGGCGTGACCACACCCGTCGTGAATCGATTTGCCGATCCGATCAGGGGTGACCAGCAAGTACCTGTTTCGGCCGTGCCCGGTATCACCGTGGGATTGGCCAGCGCGATCGAGTACATGCGTGCCGGCGTGCCCGTGGAGCGCGAGATTCCCGTGCGCATTCAGTCAGCGTATGACAGCGCGACCACCGTTCGCGTGCGATTGGACTTGCCGGAGGGGCTCAAGGCCGATTCAGCGGAACGCGTGCGCGTGTTACCGCGAGACGGCAGTGCGGTGGTGGTGTTCCGGGTGACCGGCATGGTACCCGTCGGTCGACATATTGTCGGTGCATTCGCGCAACACGAGAAGGTCGAGTCAATGAGTGGTTATTACACGATTGCGTACGACCACATCACGCCGCAGCGCCTGTACGGCACGTCGGGGATGTATCTCTCGGCGGTGAGCGTGAAGATTCCGCCGCGGGCGCGTGTGGGCTACATCACGGGGTCGGGCGACCTGGGACTCGAGGCACTGCGCCAGCTGGATGTGGCGGTGGAAAAGATCGAACCATCGGCCATTGCCGGTACTGATCTTTCGCGCTTCACGTCGATCGTCGTGGGACCGCGCGCGTACGAATCCAGCGACGAGCTGGTCCGGCAGAATCCACGACTGCTGGACTACGCCAAGCGCGGTGGCACGCTGGTGGTGCAGTACGGGGCGCAGGACATGAGCAAGTATCCAGTGACCCCGTATCCGTTGCAGTGGACCCGTCCGGCGGCGCGCGTCACCATGGAGCAAGCGCCGGTGACGGTGCTGCAACCCACGTCCCCGCTGCTCACAGTGCCCAACAAGATTGGCGATGACGACTGGAAAGACTGGGTGCAGGAGCGGGCGACGTATATGCCCACCACTATCGATCCGCGGTACACGCCGTTGTTGTCGATGAACGATCCGGAGGAGCCGACGAATCGCGGCGCGCTGTTGGTGGCGCCGGTGGGCAAGGGGCGCTACGTGTACGTGACGCTGGCGCTGTTCCGGCAACTGCCGAACGGTGTGCCGGGCGCGGCGCGCATCCTGCTGAATCTGATCAATGCGGCGCCGATGGCGGTGCCGCCGAAGATGTGAGAGGGGGCAGCGGAGAGGGCGAAGGATCAACGTCGCGATCCCCGTTCTCTCAGGGTACTCTCTCTCCGCCCAAACTGAGTACGGACCCCACAAGCACCACGGTCACGGCGCCAATGACATTGTGCCAGAGGAACGCCACCGACGGTGCACCAAATGACACGGACGCGACGACACTCATGCCGGCCAGCAGGCCCACGAAGGCGCCGAGGGCACGCGTGCGCGGGATCATGGCCAGAATGAACACGCCCAGAATCGAGCCGTAGAAAAACGATCCGAAGCGATTCACGACTTCGATGAGAGAACCGAGCGTGGCGGCGTATGTGGCAACGACACAGGCAAAAACCCCCCATCCCGCCGTGGCGATGCGCGACACATTCAGGAAGTGCTGGTCGCTGGCCTCGGGGCGATACCAGCGGCGGTAGAAATCGATGACCGTGGCGGTGGAGAGCGAGCTGAGTTCGGCCGAGATGGCGGACATGGCGGCGCCGAGCACGGCGGCGATGAAGAGCCCGGCGAGGCCCAGAGGGAGAAAGCCCAGCACAAAGCGCGGAATGATGTAATTGACGTCGCGTGAGGGCTGACCGGTGATGCGCTCCGCTTCCTTCAGGGCGTCGGCGCGCACGGCGGTGACTTCCGCGTCGGTCGTCTTGAAGCCAATCAGCGCGGCGCTGGCAGCCGCGTTGTTACCGGTGTGCCGCGCATCGGACGCAGCACGGGCGGCTGATGTGCGCGCCGCGATGGCGGTGGCGTAGCGCGATTCGAGCGACGCGTACACGGCGGGTTCGGCCGCCTGCACCTTGGCGCTGTGCGTGGGGTTGAACAGCATGGGCGGCGGCTCGAACAGGAAAAACAGGAACACCAGCACACCCACCAGCAGCACCAGCGCCTGCAGTGGAATCTTCCAGTACGCACTCATGAGCAACGAGCTGCGCGCTTCATCCACCGACTTGGCCGCGAGATAGCGCTGCACCTGACTCTGATCCGTGCCGAAGTACGACAGCATGAGGAATGTGCCGCCGATGATCCCCGACCAGAACGTGTACGTCTTCGTCACATCGAAGGAGAAATCGAACACCTGCAGGCGACCGGCCGCACCGGCAATGTGCAGTGCGTCGTCGAGTGGAATGGGCATCCGCACGATGAGCACAATCACGATGGACGTGAGGGCCGCCACTACGATGACCATTTGCTTCACGTCGGCCCAGGCGACCGCGCGCACACCGCCAAAAACAGTGTACGTGATGGTGGGTATGCCGATGAGCGCCACGGACCAAGCCAGGTCCCAGCCGAAGATGGCCGAGAACACCACCGCAGGCGCCGCGAGGATGGTGCTGCACGACATGCCGCGCGACAGCAGGAACAGCAAACTGGTGAGTGACCGCGTCTTGGCGTCAAATCGCCGCTCAAGGTACTCGTAGGCGGTGTAGACCTTGGCGCCGTGCAGGAACGGCACCAGCGTGACGCCCAGAATGACCATGGCAATCGGCAGTCCGAAATAGAACTGCACGAAGCGCAGCCCGTCGGTCGCACCCTGGCCGGTTGTCCCGATGAGCGTGACGGCCGAGAGCTGCGTGGCCATGACGGATAGTCCGACGGCCCACCACGGCAGGCTGCGTCCGGCCAGAAAGTAGCCTTCCAGATTGGACGTGCCGCGTGATCGACGAAGGCCGTCGACGACCAGATATGTCAGGTAGGCGGCCACCACGACCCAGTTGATCCAATGCATGGCCGTTCAGCTGGCGTAGCGAGACTGGAGCAGCCACAGCACCGCCAGGGTGATCACCTGGATACTGAGCACGCGCCACAAGGTTGAGCGAAAGCGAGAGGGCATGACAAGAAAGTACCACGCGGCACGTGGGACATCGACTAGACTGTCAGGGGAACCTCTTGGAGCCCGTATGCCTGACCGCACGCCAGATACCCGTCCGCACGTGATTATCATCGGAGGCGGCTTCGCCGGATTGGCGGCCGCTCGCGAGCTGCGCCGGGCACCAGTGCGCATTACGCTCCTCGATCGCGAGAACCACCATACGTTTCAGCCGCTGCTCTATCAGGTGGCTACGGCGGGTTTGGCCCCCAGCGACATCACCGTCCCGATCCGCTGGCGATTGCGCCATCAGCAGAACACGACGGTCCTGCTGGCCGAGGTGCGACAAATCGATGCGGCACGCCGATTCGTCAGGCTGGACGACCAGAGCGAGCTTCACTACGACTTCCTGATCGTGGCCACCGGCGCCCGCCACGGGTACTTCGGTCATGACGAGTGGGAGGCGTTCGCCCCGGGGCTCAAGAGCATTGAGGACGCCTACGACATGCGACAGCGCTTTCTCATGGCATTCGAGCGGGCCGAGCGGTCGGACGATCCTGCCGAACGTGAGGCGAACCTGACGTTCGTGGTGGTGGGTGCTGGTCCAACCGGGGTGGAGCTGGCGGGGAGCTTGCCGGACATCGCCCGCAGCGCGTTGGCGAAGGATTTCCGCAATATCGACACGCGGACCACGCGGGTCCTGCTGGTCGAAGCGGGTCCGAGGATCCTACCCACGTTCCCCGAGGATCTGTCGCGGGCGGCGCAGCGTGATCTGGAACGACTGGGGGTTGAGGTGCTCCTGGGAACGCCGGTGACGCACATCGACGCCACGTCGGTCGTTGTGGGCACGAGCCCCATCGCCACGCGCACCGTGTTCTGGGCGGCGGGTAACGTGGCGTCGCCGCTGGGGCGAATGCTGGGCGCCGAGACGGATCGCTCTGGTCGGGTGAAGGTGGAGAGCGACTGCTCGGTGTTGGGGCATGCGGAAGTCTTTGTGGTGGGCGACCTGTGCGCGCTCCTCCGTGCCGATGGCAAACCCGTCCCTGCGGTGGCACCGACCGCCAACCAAACCGGTCAACACGCCGCGCGCATGATTCGGGCGACAGTGGGTGGCAGACCGCGCGCACCGTTTCGATACTTCCACAAAGGTGACCTCGCCACGATTGGCCGGCACAAGGCTGTGGCGGCGTTCGGTGGGCTTCACCTCAGCGGCTATCTCACCTGGTTCCTGTGGCTTTTTGTCCACCTGATGTATCTGGTGGGTTTTCGCAATCGTGCGGTGGTGCTGGTGCAGTGGGCGTATGCCTATATCACGTACCAGCGAGGTGTGCGA
Source organism: Gemmatimonadaceae bacterium (assembly GCA_016720905.1). Classification (NCBI taxonomy): domain Bacteria; kingdom Pseudomonadati; phylum Gemmatimonadota; class Gemmatimonadia; order Gemmatimonadales; family Gemmatimonadaceae; species Gemmatimonadaceae bacterium. Next base: position 19,815 of record JADKJT010000019.1, read on the forward strand.
TTGATTGCGGGTACATGGCGCCGCCCTGCGCCCGCGATCGAACCTCGCTAGACTTCCCCGCAGACGTGCTGTGTATGGTCGGGGCGACGCCGCTTCGCACGCCCGCTTTACCGCTAAAATCTCTGTCATGGCTCTTGAGTCGCTGAGCGAGCAGGCGTTGTCACAAGGATTGCCAGATGCGGTGGCGCTCGCCGAGGCATTGGCGCGTACGGAACGAGAGCTGTCGACGATTATTGAACTCGCGCCATCGGCGGTGCGGGTCATCGATCTGAGCGGCCGCGTGGTGCGGGCAAACACCCATGCGCAGTCGGAAGTGGCCGATGCGCCGCCGCTCACCGTGCGGGAGCTTTGGGAGCGCGATCAACCCCGGCGTCTGGAAGACGACGTGACGTTGGCGTTCCTCGAGACGCCGGCGATGCGCGCCCTGGCGGGTATCACCACACGCGGCGAATTGCTGGCGGTCCGCGGTTCCCCAGCGGGTGACCATCGCGTTCTCGAAGTGAATGCGGCCCCGTTGCTCGATGACTGTGAACGCGTGATCGGGGCCGTGCTGCTTGATCGCGATGTGTCCGAGAGCCGTCGATTGGAGCGGATCCTGGATCAGGAGGCGCTACGCAGTGCGGAATTGGAGTCGCGCGTGATGACCGAGGCGGATCGGATCGAACAAATCGTCGAGGAACGCGCGCGCGCGCTGGCCGCTCGCGAGGCCATCATGGCGCGCGACCGACGATTGGCGGCCATCGGGCAATTGGCGGCCGGCGTGATGCACGACGTGAACAACGCCCTCAACCCGATCATGGCGGCGGCGTATTTGCTGCGGCACCACGCCGAGTCACCGGACGCTGTTCGTGACTACGCCGATCGGATTCGCACAGCGGCCGAAACTGGCGCGGCCACGGCGTCCCGCGTGGGCCGGTTCATTCGCCAGGAACCGATGCACGCCGGGGCGGATCAGATCATCGACCTCTCGACGCTGGTCGAAGAGGTGCTCGGGCTGACGGAGTCGATGCGGCAGCGTCGGCCCCGCGGGGGAGCAGAGGTATTGGTGGAGCGTGACTATGGCGTGCGGGTGACGATTCGCGGAATTCCGGGCGAGATCCGTGAAGCGCTCCTCAACCTGGTCTCGAACGCGATGGACGCCATGCCGGACGGCGGAACGCTGACCGTCCGGACCGCCGTGTCCAATAGCGAGGCGGTGGTCGTTGTCCAGGACGATGGGTCGGGGATGAGTGCGGAGGTTCGCGAGCGCGCGTTTGAACCGTTCTTCACCACCAAGGGTGCGGCGGGATCGGGATTGGGATTGGCCGAGGTGTACGGGATCGCGCGCCGACATCGTGGTTCGGTCACGCTGGCCTCGGCTCCCGGAGAGGGCGCTGCGATCAGCATACACTTTCCGCTGGAACAGCCTGACCCGTTGACTGAAGAGCCAGAGGGGCCTCTGGTGCAGGCCGTGCCGCTCCATATTCTGGTGGTCGAGGACCACAACGACGGCCGGGAGTTCCTGCGCCGACTCCTTCAGGCCAATGGACACATGGTGGACGCGGTCGCGAATTGTACGGAAGCGCGTGAACGACTCGCGGCGGCGGCGACTTCCGTGTACCATCTCATGCTGACCGACGTCGGTCTGCCGGACGGAAGCGGCTGGGATCTGGTCGCTTTCGTTCGAGAACGGTTCCCCTCCTTGCGAGTCGGGGTGATTACTGGGTGGGAACCGATGATCAGCAGTGCGGACGCAGTGGGCGCAGAATTCGTGCTGCGCAAGCCGCTCAACGCTGCCGAGTTGCTGGCTCATATCGCGGGGCAATCGGGCTCCCGCTCTACCCGAGCAATGACATGACGGACGTTCCGTCGACAATTCGTGTACTGGTTGCCGAAGACAATGCCCTCGAGCGTTCGACGCTGGTCGACCTGCTGAGCGCACTGGGACACATGGTGGTGGCGGAGGTCGCATCCGGTGCGGAGGCGATCGAGCGAGCGCAACAGCTCACGCCGGACGCCGTGCTGCTCGATGTGCATATGCCTGGTGCCAGCGGCGTGGAGGCGGCGGATGCCATCGCACATGCGCTACCCGGCACTGCGGTGGTGCTCATCACCGGTGACCTGTCGCTGTCCCTGTCCTCGGCCGATGCCTTGCGCAGCACCGCGGTCGCGCTGCTGGCCAAGCCGACTCCGCCGACCACATTGGACGCGACCCTGCGCATGGCCGTCATGCGCGCCCGCGAGCTGTTGGAAGCCAAGCGGGAAGCGGCGGAGGCGAAGGAGCAGTTGGAAGCGCGCAAACTCATCGAACGCGCGAAAGGCATCCTGATGCGCCGCACCGGCAGCAGCGAGCAGGAAGCGTATCGCATCATGCAGCGCAGCAGCCAGGATCGATCAGTGCGCATGGTGGATATCGCGAAGGCCGTGATTGACAGCGAGCCGGGCATGAAGCCCTGATGCAACGCGGCCCCGAAGCATCGTCGCTTCGGGGCCGTGGTCGTTCATGACACGGGTTTGCCTGGTGGCGGGCTGGCGACCTGTTTCACCAGTTCGTAGAGAAATGCCAAGCCGTCGTAGTATGACTTGACGCGCAACTTCTCATCGCGACCGTGCGCATTCGTTTCGCCAGCGGCGCTGAAGATGCCGCTCACGCCATAGGTGGGGATGCCGGCGGCGCGCAGGAATCGGCCGTCGGTGGCGCCGGTGGACATGGTGGGAATCACCGGCACGTCGTTGAACATCTTCTTCGTGAGCGCCTGCGTGGCCCCGAGCAGCGTCGGGTCGATGGCGCTGGGCTTGCCACCCGCGTTGTCACGGCCACCACCGCGCATGGTGATCTTCACGCCGCTGTCGGCGATAACGCGATCGAGCACCGCTTTCACATCGTCACCGGTGGACGTTGGCGCGACCCGGCAATTGATGTTCGCCGTCGCGGTTTGTGGGAGGGCGTTGTCGGCGTGCCCACCGGCCAGACGGGTGGCGACGCAACTGGTGCGCAGCATCGACGCGTAGCGCGGGTCCTTGGAGATGGTGGCCGCGGCCACGGAATCGCGCGGATTGGCCACAATTGCGCGCATCGCCACCGCCAGCGACGGCATTTCGACCTTGGCGGTCTGTTCGAAGAACGGGCGGGACACGTCATTCAATTCCACGGGAAACGTGTACCGCTGCACCTTGGTGAGGGCAGACGCCAATTGATAGATGGCGTTGTCGAGACGAGGCACGCTGGAGTGACCGCCGGTATTGAGCACGGTCAGCGTGTAGTTCACAGGTACCTTTTCGGCCGCCTGCACGGAATGAAACAGCGGCTTGTCATCCACCAGCGTGCCGCCGCCGCCTTCGTTGATGGCGTATTCGGCGTCGATCAGTTCCTTGTGGTTGGCGATGAGCCACCCCACGCCGTTCGCGCCGCCGCCTTCCTCGTCGGCGGTGAGGGCCAGAATCAAATCGCGGGTGGGCACGTACCCTTCCTGTTTGTAGCGCAGCAGGTTGGCCACGAACATCGAGGCCATCGACTTGTCGTCGGCGACTCCGCGACCCAGGAAATAGCCGTCCTGTTCCACCATGATGAACGGATCGCGCGGCCAGTCACTGCGCAGCGCTGCGACTACGTCGAGGTGGGCGAGCAGGAGAATCGGTTTGCCTTGTCCTTTGCCACGATAGCGTACCACCAGGTTCTGCTTGGTGGGTTTGTCGGCGGGGCCGACGATGTGAATGTCGGCTTCGGGGAAGCCGGCGGCGCGGAACCGAACGGCCATCGCCTCGGCGGCCTTGGTGACCGAGCCGACCGAGTCAACCGTGTTGATCTCGACCAGTTCCTTGTAGATGGCGCGCGCCGCCTGCTGCTGCGGGGTGAGCGAGGTGGGGGCACCGGGGGCGCTCATTCGGGGCTGGGCGCCGACAGTGGTGGCCGTGGCGAGGCAGGTCAGCCAGAGTGCGGAGCGGCGGGTGAATAGGGGCATCAGGCGAGGCGACTGGAGGTAAAAGTGCTACAGGAGTGGAATCCTCGCCGAAGCTACCCCATCGCGCCATCACGTCAACCGACCGTGGACGTGGTGTCGCCTATCGTGGGACGCGATTCATCACGGTGGTGCCAGCGGAATCGATCACGATTGTCGCCGCCGTGCCCTGCACCGGATACGACTCGGCGACCGGCCCATTGAACCAGACGCGTACCCATTGCCCGGACCGCAGCTGGCGGAACTCGCCCTCAGCGCGTGAGAGCAGCAGGATCGTGGTCGCGCCCGTTACGGTGACGAGGGCTTTGTTGCCGCCCGACGGGGCGAGGGGATTTTCCTCGACGCGGATGGTGCCGCGAAAACTCCCCGTCGGCACCACGGAGGTAATGCGCCCGGCGATGCCAACGGGCGTTTTGGGTTCGGACGGCGATTTCGCCGAATCACCACAGGCGGCGGCCGTCGCGCAGACGGCGACCAGCAGTACCTTGGTCGCGCCGCGAAGCGAATGGGCCGGAAGAGGCAGGTGGTTGAGAATCATGGTAATGTATGAAGACAACAGCGTGACCACGCCGGCCGGTCACCGCTCTCCTGTTCCTCGTCCCTTGGACCTTCCCGTGACTCGAACGCGACGCGATTTCCTGAAGACGTCCGCTGCTGTTGCCGCCGGTACGCTGGTCGCCGGCCAGCGACTGTCGGCGTCCGGCCTCATTCACTCGGCGTCTGACGCGCTGCCGGTTGACGATCCCGCCATCAAGGCGCTGATGCAGCATGCCATTGACGTGGCCAAGTCGGGCGGCGCGTCGTATGCCGACGTGCGGGTGGCAGCGCGGCGCCAGCAGAACGTCAACGTGCGTGATCGTATTGTGCAGGGTGTGAGTGACGTGGACACGTTTGGCATGGGTGTGCGCACGTTGGTGGATGGTGCGTGGGGCTTTGCGGCCACCAGTCAACTGACGCGCGATTCCGTGGCCGCCATCGCGCGTGCGGCGCTCGATCAGGCCAAGGCCAACCGTGCCAGCCAACTGCGGCCGGTTGTGCTGGCGCCGACTCCGGGCAACCAGGTTGGCACGTGGAAGAGTCCGATCACTACCGATCCGTTCACGATCGCGGTGCCGGACAAAGTGGCGGTGTTGCTGGCGGCCACCGACGCGGCGCTCAAGGTGAAGGGGATCCAGACGGCCAGCGCATCGATGTTCTTCTTGCGGGAAGAGAAGTCGCTGATGACGAGCGACGGTTCGTACCTCGTACAGACCATCTATCGTACCTCGCCGTCGATGTCGGTCTCGGCCGTGTCCGCCGATCGCACCGACTTCCAGTCGATCGACAGCACGGACATCGCGCCCATGGGATTGGGCTACGAGCATGTGCTGAACGCGAAGCTGGCCGACCGCGCGCCGCAATATGCGGAATGGGCGGTGGAAAAGCTGAGCGCGAAGCCGGTGGAGCCCGGTCGATACGACTTGCTGCTGCATCCGTCGAACTTGTGGCTGACCATTCACGAAGTGATTGCGCACCCCACGGAACTGGACCGCGCGCTGGGCTTCGAGGCCAACTATGCGGGCACGAGTTTCGTGGCGCCGCCGGACGCAGTGCTGGGCAAGCTCAAGTACGGCACCGAACTGATGAACATTGTGGGCGATCGCGAACAGCCGGGCTCACTGGGTGCGATTGGATGGGATGACGAGGCGGTGAAGCCCACCAAGTTCGACATCGTGAAGGACGGCGTGTTTGTGGATTATCAAACGACACGCGAACAGGCCACGCTGATGGCCGACTACTACAAGAAAGTTGGCAAGCCAGTCCGCAGTTACGGCTGTTCGTACGCGCAGAGTTGGGCTGACGTGCAATTCCAGCGCATGCCCAACGTGAGCTTGCAGCCCGGCAGGAACGACGACACCTGGGAAAGCATGATTGCCAAGATCGACAAGGGCATCGCGATTTACGGTGATGGTTCGTTCTCGATCGATCAACAACGATACAACGGGCAGTTTGCCGGTCAGGTATTCTGGGAGATCAAGGGCGGCAAGATCGTGGGGATGCTGAAGGACGTGGCCTATCAGTTCCGCACGCCCAATTTCTGGGGCTCACTGAAGGCGATTGGTGGTCCCCGTAGTTATGTGCTGGGTGGCGCATTCGGCGACGCGAAGGGTCAACCGGGGCAATCCAATTCCGTCAGCCACGGCTGTGTGCCATCGCTGTTCGGTCAGGTGAACATCATCAACACCGGGAGACGGGCATGAGCCGCCACGGGGAGTCTTTCGGACCGATGTCGTTGTACGCGCCGGTGAATATTCTGTCGCGCGCCGAAGCGCAGGACATTGCGCAGCGCGCGCTCAAGAACTCGCCGGCGGACGAGACGCGGGTGAACATCACGAGTTCGGCCAGGGCCGATACGCGATTTGCGTTGAATCAGGTCACGACCTCGGGTGAGAATCGCGATACGAACGTGACGATCACGGCGTTTGTGGGCAACCGCAGTGCCAGCGTGTCCACCAATCGGCTGGATGATGCCTCGCTGGCGGCAGCGGCGCAGCAGGCGAACGAAATTGCCAAGCTGGTGCCGCCCAATCCCGAGCGCATGCCGGAGTTGTCGCAGCAGAGCTATCCGGCGGCGCGAGATCGCGTGATTTCCCTGCCGTCACCGGCCGAACGCGCGGCGGCGGCGAAGTTGGTGACCGAACTGGCGCGGGCCAACGACCTGATTGCGACCGGATTCATCGAGTGTCGCGCGAGCGCGGTGGCGTTGGCGAATTCGAAGGGGCTGTTCGCGTATGACGCGAGCGCCAATGTGACCATGACGGCCACGGTGCGTTCACCCGACGGCACCGGGTCGGGGTGGGCGTGCAGCGACGGGACGACGTTTGCGGACATCGATGCGAAACAAGTGGCGGCGACGGCGGTGGAGAAGGCGAAGACATCGCGGTCGCCGGTGGCCATTGAGCCGGGGCGCTACACGACGATCCTCGAACCGACGGCCGTGGGCAATCTCGTGCAGCTCATTGCCGGTGCCATGCAGGCGCGCGCAGCGGATGAGGGACGGTCCTTCTTCTCCAAGGCCGGCGGGGGCAACAAGATCGGGCTGAAGGTGGTGGACGAGCGCGTCACGCTGACTACCGACCCTGACGACGCGCCCAGCACCACGGGCGGATTTGATGGCAGTGGATTGCCGTTGGAGAAAGTGACCTGGATCGAGAACGGCGTGGTGAAGCATCTCAACTACGACCGGTTCTGGGCGCAGAAGCAGGGCGTGCAACCCACCCGCGTTGGTGGTGGTTTTGGTGCGCGATCGCTGCGCATGCTGGGCGGCACGTCTTCGATTCCGGAGATGATACGGGACACGGAGCGCGGGATTCTGGTGACGCGATTCTGGTACATTCGCTCGGTTGATCCGCGCACGATTCTCAATACGGGGCTCACGCGAGACGGCACGTTTCTCATCGAGAACGGCAAGGTCACGCGGGCGATCAAAAACTTCCGGTTCAACGAATCGCCGATCTTCTTCCTGAACAACCTGCTGGCGATGGGCTCGACGATTCGCATCAACGCGTCGGAGGCACTGGGGGCGGGTGGTGCGATTTACATGCCGCCGATCAAGGTGCGGGATTTTACGTTTTCGAGTTTGTCGGACGCGGTGTGAGCCATGACAACTGATTGAACCGCAAAGTGCGCGAAGGTCGCCAAGGAACACGACGCATGTTGCGTTGTCCTTGGCGACCTTCGCGCACTTTGCGGTTCAATCAGTTGTACTACGACGCAGCCACGAACGCGCATCCGTTATGCTGCGCCAACGTCACTCCGAAAATTCCATTCGGTTGCAAAATCACGCCTGGCACGATCATCGACAGCGCCTTGGCCCGGGCTTCCGGGTTCTTGAGCTTGTCCTTCTTGGCTACCATCGCCACCATGCCGGCGAATGCCAGATTGCAGCCGAGTACAATCGCGCCGCGTTCCATTTGCTTCGGCAACGTGTAGCCGACGAAGCTGGCCGGTAGCTTGTCGTCTTCGGCGGTCATGAGCACCGGATTGCGTCGTGTCTTCTTGTCGGTCATGGGATGACGGACCTTGCTCTCCTTGGCCACGTCATACGCGTCCCAGAACTCATGATTCATGATGAGGGGGATGGCTTCGTGACGAATGACAATGACCGAGCTCATGTCCGCGGGCTCCGCCTTAAGCACGTCGCGATAGTGGTTCTTCCACATACCGGCGCGCCACACGCCGCTGCCGCCGTTGATGGCCGGTACGTCAAACACCGTCTTGTACTTGCCGGTGAGTTTCTGCGTCCAGGCCACATCGAAGGTGGGCGCGGCGGGCTGCTGGTCGATGGCGGCGAACTCGTTGAACGGGACCGACACCGCGTCGGGTTCGGCGGCGCCGAGTGACGCGGGCAGCGCGCCGAAGGCGACACTCCCGATGGTGAGGCGCTGCAGGAACTCGCGACGGTCAGATGACATGAAGGCTCCGAGGGTAAGCTGAGGGATCGCGAGAATCTACCCCGACCGGCGCGTGACGCCACCTTGCTATCTTTCGCCATGTTTGACGCCCTGCAACTCGACCCTGCCGACTCCGTTTCCCGATATCAGGGCGGTGGCATCCCCAAGGGCGCGGTCATGTTGGTTGTTCTCGCGCTGCTGTACCTGTTGCCGACCATGTTGGCCTGGAAGCGACAGAGCAGTCGCCGGTGGAAGATCACGGCCACCAACCTGCTGCTGGGATGGACTGGCATTGGCTGGATCGTGGCGATGGTGCTGACGTACGCCTACGAACCGCCGCCCGAGGGGAGCGAGCCCGACCGTCCGCATGTTCCGGGGACGTCGCGAATCGAGTAGGCTACAGGCATGCGTTTTTCCTTCACGCTGATCGCACTTGGAGTGGCCTCCACGGCCGTCGCGCAGGACGCGCCGGTGTTGTCGGAGCGGATCATTCCGTGCGACGGCCAGATCATCTCGGCGGTCGACATCCAGCGATCGGCGCGCACGGTCATGGACAAGCAGCGAGCGCCGGGATGGGCCCGAACGGTGCTGCAGCCATTGCTGCTGGGCGCTCCCACGCGAGCCGCGGCGATTGCACCGTTTGTGCAATTGCATGGCGGCGGGAAATGCACTGAACATCGTCGGTACGAGACCGAACGATTGCTGCGTCAGTTGCCGTATCTGGCCGATGCGACCGTGCGTGTCTTTGATGAAGCCGATGGACGGGTCCGCATCCAGGTCGAAACCATCGATGACATTCGTCCGATTATCGGGATGGGGTTGCGCGAATCGAAGCCGAACGACGTGGAGTTGGGCAATTCCAACATCGGTGGTTCGGGGCAACTTGGCGCCGTGCGCTGGCGCGACGGTCGCGGGTTCCGCGACGGGTTTGGCGCGCGCTATGCGAACTACCATGTGTTGGGCGGGCCGAATCTCGCGCAGGTGAATGTCGCCCAGACACCGCTGGGCTCCTTCGCGCTGGTTTCGCTGGGTCGTTCGTTCTTGACCGATCTGCAACACGTGGCGGGATACGCGGGATACGTGAAGGACGATGGGTACACGTCGTTCACTCGCCCGGATGGCGACGCCCTGTCGATTCAGACCGCGCGCGAACGGGCCGACGCCGGTGTTGCCCTGCGCCTCAACGCCATCGGGCGCGTGACCTATCTGGTGGGTGCGCTGGCCAGCACGGAGCGTCGGAGCGCCGGCGACGATGTGGTTCGCATCACCGACCATGGATTCGTCGATACGACCGAGGCGGCGTTGACTGGGCGGTATCGTGGACAGCAGAGCACCCGCGCGGGCATGGTACTGGGGCTTCGTGCGCTGTCGTTCGTCAAAGTGCGCGCCTTTGACGGGTTGGAAGGCGTGCAGGATGTGGGGCGCGGCATGCAGCTGGCCACGACCATCGGCAAGGGCATCAGCGGTGATGATCGACGCAATTTTGCGACGGCCGATTTCTACACGGCCGTGGGCGGTGCGCAATCCTTCGTGGGCCTGCGGGTTCAGGCCGAAGCGCGGCAGAACACCAGTGGGTGGGGTGATGGCGTGGCGAGCGGGCGCCTGGCGTGGTACCACCATGTCAGCGCGCGTCAGACGCGGGTGATCGCCCTTGAGTACGCCGGCTCCTCATCCGACAGCGTGCCCTATCAACTCACGATGGCCGATGCGCAGAGCGGGCTGCGCGGCTACGTGGGGTCGCGGCTGAGCGGAGGACGCCGATTGATTGCCCGTGGCGAGCAGCGCATCAACATGCCCGGCATCTCGCGCTATCTGGGGTGGGGGCTGGCCGGATTTGCCGAAGCGGGTCAGATGTGGGCCGCGAAGGTCCCGTTTGGCGAGGATGGATTTCGCAGCAGTGTCGGGCTGAGTCTGTTGGCCGCCGTCCCTCGGGCGTCACGCTCCGTGGCGCGGGTGGATGTGGCGTACCCGCTGGTGGCTGACAAACAGGCCAAGGGCGTTGATATCCGTGTCACCTATCGGATCACGGGACGGGCGTTCTGGCGCGAACCGACGCAGATTGCCCGGGCGCGACGTGGCAATCCGACGACGGATATCTTCACGTGGCCGTAGTGCAACCTCATCATCACGAACAATCGCAGCCTTCACGTCCAGCCATCATCATGCGCCAATCCACTGCCGCAATTTCATTTTTCGCACTGCTGTCCCTCACCGCGTGCATGACCACCGCGAAGTCGGGGTCGGCGCAGGCCAAACGGGGTGAGTGGCGCACGATGTTTGACGGGAAGACCGCCAGTGCCTGGCGCGGTTACAAGATGGATACCATGCCCTCCGGCTGGACCGTCGTTGACGGCACACTCGGCAAAGCCAAGAGCACGGTGGATATCATCTCCCGAGACGAGTTCTCCGATTTCGAGTTCGAGATGGACTGGAAGTTGGAGAAGGGCGGGAATTCGGGGCTCTTCTATCGGGGCAGCGAAGAGTTTGATCGCGTGTACTGGAGCGCGCCCGAGTATCAACTGCTGGATGACGCCAATGCGCCCGACGGACGAAACCGTCTGACCTCGGCGGGAGCGGCGTACGGCCTGTATGCCCTGCCGACCGGCATCGTCAAGGCTGCCGGTGAGTGGAACAGCACGCGCATTGTGGTGAAAGGTGCGCATGTTGAACATTGGCTGAATGGCACGAAACTGGAGTACGAACTGTGGAGCCCCGACTGGGAAGCCAAGGTGCAGGGGAGCAAGTTCAAGGCGTGGGCCAAGTATGGGCGCGGTCACAAGGGTCATATCGCCATTCAGGGTGACCACAACGGTGCGTTGACGTTGCGGAACATGCGGGTGCGCGAGTGGTGAGTCGGTTGCGTTCCGCGTTGGCCGTCCTTCTTGTCTGTTCGCTCGCGTGCAACCGGTCCGCGCAGGGCCCGACTCCGTCCCGGTTTCTGTATGTGTGGGCGGGAGACTGGGACATGAAGGACCCGGACTTCCTGGCCGTCATCGACGTGAGTGCCGGAAGTCCCACCTATGGTCAGGTGCTGACCACAACACCGGTCGGTGCGAACGGGACCATGCCGCATCATTTGGAATACGTGCTCCCGGACTCCACGCAGCTCCTCTTTGCCAACGGGCATATGAGCGAGCAGATCTTCCTGTTCAACACGGCAGACGCCGAGCGTCCGCGGCTGGTGCGCACGCTACCGACAGTCGCACCGTTTCGGTATCCACACGACATGGTGCGTCTGGCGAACGGTCACGTGATGGTGGGGTTCCTGCGAAGCGAGGGGGCCAGCCCGGTGGTCGGCGACACGATGCGGCCCGCAGGTCATGGCGGCATCGCTGAGGTGGACTCGGCAGGCGCTGTGCTGCGATCGGCGAGCGCGGCCGATTCGAGTGTCCACGTGCCAATCCGGCCGTATTCCTTCGCGTTCCTGCCGGCCATTGATCGCCTGCTGGTGACCAGTGCACCGATGATGGAGGACACGAGCGCCGACGTGATCCAGATGTGGCGATACTCCGATTTCAAGTTGCTCGGCACCACGCAAGTGCCACCAGCGACACTGGCGGACGGAACGCCCATGCCGAATGGGCATCATCTCCCCTTCGAGCCACGACTGATGCCCGATGGCTCCATTCTCTTCAATGCATTCGGCTGCGGCCTCTATCGCGTGACTTCGCTGGAGCTGGCGCATCCGGTGGTTTCCAACGTGTTCACGTTCGCCGTTCCGCCGGAGAAGGTCGGCTCATGCGGAATTCCAATTGTGGTGGGCCGTTACTGGTTGATGGCGGTCGGCGCCATTCATGCTGTGGTCGCCCTCGATATCCGCGACCCGGCACATCCGGTGGAAGTGTCGCGACTTACGGCCGACACGGTGTTCCGCCCGCACTGGCTTGCTAAAGACCCACGTTCGGACCGATTCCTCGTTGGCGCCGAGAATGGCGGCGAAAATCGCATGCTGATTGCGCATGTGGACTCCGTTTCCGGACGCCTCTGGTGGGACGAGACCCTCAAGGGGACCGATGGGCAGCGAGGCATCACATTCAATCGACCCCAGTGGCCGCATGGGGCCACGGGCGCGGCCTTTGGACATGCGGCGTTGTTCCGGCCATGACGCGCGGAATTGTTGACGCGACAGTTGGTCGGTCCAGCATTCAGCCCCTTTCCTGCCGCGCATAACGTGAAAGCCCCCACCAGCATGCCATCACGGCCCGATTTACCGCTCGTAGACCCGCAGCTGGTGGCGGCCATTGCGAGCGCAGATGCAGCTATCAGGCCCAGTGTGCTGGAGACGCCGGTTGTCGAGTGGCCGCAGTACAGTGAGCACACCGGCGGACCGGTTTGGGTCAAAGCAGAACACCTTCAGCGCACGGGTTCATTCAAACTGCGCGGTGCCACGAACGCCGTGATGCGCGCCATCCCGCGCGGGCTCACCATCGCCACTGCCAGCTCGGGCAATCATGGGATTGCCGTGTCGCATGCATTGCGAGCGGCAGGCAAACCGGGTGTGGTCTTTCTCCCCGAAACCGTCTCGCCGTCGAAACTCGAGGCGGTACGACGCTCCGGTGTCCGGGTCGAACTCTTCGGACGTGACAGTCACGATACGGAAGTAGAGGCGCAGCGCGTATCGGCAATTGAAGGATGGCACTACCTCTCACCATACAACGATCCCGACGTGATTGCAGGGCAGGGCACGATTGGCCTTGAGCTGCTCCGTCAGCTGTCACAGATCGACGTGGTGTATGTCAGCGTGGGCGGCGGTGGCTTGATCAGCGGGGTTGCCGCGGCGCTCAAGGCGCGGAACCCTGACATCCACATAGTGGGGTGCTCGCCCGCGAATTCCTGCGTGATGCATGAATCAGTACGGGCCGGGAGAATGCTGGAGCTCGAATCCCTGCCGACCTTCTCCGACGGCACCGCCGGCGGTGTGGACGCTGACGCGATCACGTTCGACTACTGTCGCACGCTCGTCGACGAGTGGCTGCTGGTGAGCGAGCAGGAAATTGCGCGGTCCATGCGGGACCATATCGATCACCTTCACCAACTGGTGGAAGGGTCTGCCGGCGTGGCGTTTGCGGCACTGCTGCAGCACGCGAAGTCGGATGCGCGTTTTCGCGGGGCCACGCGCGTGGCGATTTCCTGCGGACAGAACATCGGGGCGCCGCGGCTGCTCGAAGTGCTGGCTGCGTCTGGGTAGCTGAATGCCTGCGCCACGCGCATGGATTGACTTGTCACACACTGGATACACAACGGTGATAGGACGCTGACTGGAGGCCAACACGTTCCGCGGGCACCCTGGAACTCCCCCTTCACCGGAACCGAATATGCAGCGCACTATTGCGGGCCTTTGGCTTGCTGTTGGACTCGGCGTCCTGAGCACTGGCTGCTCTAATGATATCCCGAAGCTGACCGAGGTGTCCGCTTCGACCGATCGTCAGCAGCGCAACGAGGGCGCAGATGAACGCGACGACGATCGCGACGAAGACAGCCGCCCCACCACCTATGCCGTGATCGGTGATGTGCCGTACGAGCCACGGACGCCCGCTTCTGCCCTGTCGCTGATGCCGACGTTGATTGGTGCGATCAACAGCGATCCCCAGGTCACGCGCGCCATTCATATCGGCGACATCAAATCGGGGAGCACCAAATGCACCGACGCGTGGTTCCAGTCCATCGCCACCAGCTTCTCCACGTTCGCTGATCCACTCGTCTACACGCCTGGCGATAACGAGTGGACCGACTGTCATCGCGCCAACAATGGCGGCTACAACCCGCTCAATCGGCTCGCGAAGATCCGGGAGCTCTTCTTCGCGAATCCCGGTCGCACGCTGGGTGGGCAGCAGCAGCGGGTGGATGTGCAGCGCAACTTTCCGGAGAATGTCTCGTGGACGGCGTCACGGGTGATCTTCTCGACGCTGCACGTGATCGGCTCGAACAACGGGCGCGCGGCGTGGTTCGGTGATCGGAAGGACACGATCAGCCTGAGTCCATTGGTCACCGTGCTCAAGCCGGAAACGGCGGCCGAGGGGGCGTCGCGCGAGGCCGAGTACGCGGCGCGCAATGCCGCCAACATCCGATGGCTTGAACGGACCTTTGAAGAGGCTCGCGAAGAACACGCGAAGGGCGTCGTGCTGTTCCTGCAGGCCGACATGTGGCATCCCGAAGATCGCGCCGCCGGTGCCGTGTTTACGGCCCATCAGGCGTTTCTCGAGCGCGTTGCCGCGCTGGCGAAAAGCTTCAAGCGCCCCGTGTTGATCGTGTGCGGCGACAGTCACGACCTCCGCGTGGATGTGGGTGTGCCCTGGTTCAGCCTGTACGGAATCACGCCGGCGGCCAACATCACGCAACTCACCGTGGACCGCAGCATCGAGGCGGACATCGACTGGCTCAAGCTCCACATTGATCCCAACACACCCGGCGTGTTCACCTGGGAACAGGTGATTGTGCCGGTGCCCTGACGGCGCGCCATTTCGATAGGGTGAATTGAGCAACGGGGCCCCGCACATGGGGCCCCGTTGAGGCGATGCGCGATGACGCCACCGCGCGGCAATCCTGCGCTCAATAGCGCAGAAAGAGCTGCTGGATCTCGCGCGGATCCTTGGTGCCGTGGGTGACGATGACGCCCGCCAGATCCTTGCGCTCGCGCAACACGGCGGCCGCCACTTTGGGATCCCGCAACCGCAACGCCAGCGGCCGCTGCGAGGTCGTGCACCCGCAGCCTACGCGGACCGTTCTTCACGCGCGCAGCTCACGCGATGAAAGAAGGACGAACAAAGGCAGAGCGTATGGTCTGTACGTGTGCGCCTCGCACCTTGCGGTGCCCCGTGGGACTCCGCAGACTGGAGGGATCGTCACCGGCCACGCGAGGAGTCGTGCCGCCTTCCGTCCGTCCCACCGCATATCGCCGTTCACGTCTCCGCAGCCAGGTCCTGGGTGCCGCGACAACATGCGTGCTTGCCCTTTTCGGTTGCGCAAAGGTCGATCGCCTGCTCGAGGGCCCCGCCGCGAGTGACGCGCGGTTGTCAATTGCTGTGGAGTCGGAATCGATCAGACTTCCTGCGGGCGGTGACATGTCGATGCACGTGACCCTGTCGCGGATCGGCGATTTCACGGGACCTGTGGTGTTGACGACCGAGCATGTTCCAGACGGCATGACGGCGCTGCTGGAAAACGAACAGACCACAGGTCAGATCACCACGGTGACATTGCGGCTTCACGCTGATTCCACAGCACGGCAAGGCACGTTCAACATGGGGCTTCGCGGTCGCGCCGATCGCCTGCGAGACGCGACGCTGCAGATGACCATCGACATCGGGTCGGTGCTGACCTACAACTTGTTGATCACGACGCCCACGGTCACGATTGCCAAAGGCGGCATTGGGCGCTCCTCGGCCACGATCACGCGAACGAACTACGTGTTGCCGGTCACCCTCACGCTTGGCGGCGCGACGGGAATCAGCGCCATCTTCGACGAGAGCCCGCTCGCCGGGACCAGCACCCCATTCACCATCGCTGTGGCGTCAACCGTCCCGTCCGGGACGTATGACGTTTTCGTGCGCGGCACGGGCCCGGGGGTGACCGACCGCACGGTCCCAATGACCGTGAACGTGAGCGGTGAGCCGCTGCAACTGCTGACTGGCGTTTCCATCACCGCGCCGCAAGTGTCAACGCGCGCAGCGGAGCTTATCGTCAACCGTGCCACTCAGGTTGGCGCGGTGACGCTGTCCGCGGAGAATTTGCCGAGCGGCGTCACGGCCGTCGTGCACCCGCTTGCACCAGGCGCCGGCAGTACGACGTTCACGGTCGCGATCACGGCGGCGGCCCTCCCCGGCACGTCGCGTATCACGCTCCGGGCCCGTGCTGCGGGCGTACCGGATGCGACCGCCGACATCGATTTGAGAGTCACCGAAGCTGGCATCGAGTTCAAACCTGTATCAACGAGCCTGCAGTTGTTCCAGGGAACCGCGATCAAGAGTTCCGTCACGATTGCGCGCACGGATTATGCGGGTGATGTGGCGTTCACCGCTGACAATGTGCCGGTCGGTCTCACCGTCAGCGTACTCCCGTCGTCCACCACAGGCGATACGGTTGCGCTGGATGTCTCGGCGTCTGCGGATATCAACGCCGGCACGTACACGGTCGCGCTGCGCGCGATACCGAGCGCGCTGATGCCCAGTGCGATGCGAGTCGCATTCGTGCCGGTGGTCGTGCATCCGAGGTCGACGTCGGTGGGTAATGTCCTGTTGGACTGGTCCAAGTGCGAAACGCCGGAGTGGGTGGCCGGTCAGGATGGCAGCGGACCGTGGTTGCGACTGGATCCCGTGGCCGGAACGTTTCGATTTACCGTGACCCAGCCCCGTGGCGGTTTCGCCTACGTCGCCACCAATGCGCCGCTCACCGTGCGTTACTTGAGCCAAGCGGAGCTCACCAATCGACCCATCGACATGTGCCCGCGGGATCTCACGACAAAGACCGTGCGCGGTCACGCGAATCATCCGGGGTCCGGCCCGCAGTGGTCCTATCACCTCGGAGGCGGTTCCGGTTTTTCCACCAACACGGCGCCGGACTTCACGATCTCCTCAGTCCGCCCCGGCGTGCACGACCTTGTGGGATGGAGTCAGCCCGGCGCTGGCTTCCGCGCATTGCTTCGGCGCGACTTGAACATCCCGGACGGCGAATCCCTGACGGAACCGGTTGACCTGCTTGGCCCCGAATCGGTCGCGGTGGCGCGTGAGGTGCTCTCAATTATTGGGGCAGTCAGTGGTGGTGAATCGCTGACCCACTCCATGGCCTACCTGACGAGAAACGCCTGCACAGCCAGTGACCTCTACGCATCTGCGCCTCATGGGTTCGCGCCGAACGTATATGGGATTCCGGCACTGGCGCAGCGCGCAGACGACTTCCATCTCCTGACCGTCGTCAGTTCAGGCATCACAACCTATCGATCCGTCTCCGTGTCCTTCCATACGCTTCAGCCGCGCACCTTGACGCTGCCACCTGTGATGAATGCACCAACGATGCTGGTACTCCCCGGACCCTACAAGCGTCTGCAGGCCTCCCTGGGTGCCTTGTCGACAGTGTACAACGGGACTGTTGAACTCCGTTACCACGACGGCGCAAGGACGGTGCTCGTTCAGGCATCCAACGGGTACTTAGCCGGGTCCACCATGACGATCACCACGCCGGACCTGAGCGGCGTCACTGGATTCCCGACCGCCAACACGATCAGCCCGAGCGCGACGGTCTCCTGGACCGTCACGGTCTCTGGCGGCGATGAAACGGCGTCGCCGTGCACCGAGAACCGGACCAGCGTGCTGGCAAGAAGACTGGGCTCGCTCTGAACGGCGGCCGCGCGTCATTCCCCGCAGTCAATACCGCAGAAAGAGCTGCTGGATCTCGCGCGGATCCTTGGTGCGGGTGAGGGCGACCATCAACAGGATGCGCGCTTTGGCTGGTGTGAGATGCTGCGCGGTCACCATGGGCGGCGCTGGCGGTGTGCGAACGGAGTCTGTTCCTGCGCGCGATGCGTTCACGTTGGTGGTATCGCGTCGTGCCGCAACACGCTGTGTACTGTCGGGGCCGGGCCCACCGCCGCGACCTACACCGCTCATGTTATCGCCGCCAGCAAACACCGTCACCACCACCACTCCGGCACGTCGCAGGGCCGTGTAGGTCTCCGACTCGGCGCGCGTAAAGCCATTGCTTTGCACGGCGATGCCGGCCGGTGGCGTGTCGTAGCGCGGACCGGTGCCGCCGGGGTAGCTGAAGGCCATCTCCACTTGCGGCAACGAGTCCACGTTCCGCATGTCGAATTCGCTCTGCTCGCCATGTCGCCGGACCGGTGCAAAGAGAAACTCCGGACCACTCGCGCCCACGACGCCCAGCATTCCCATTTCACCGCCGGAAAATCCGCCAGTGCGCTGATAGATCTTGCGGACTTCGCGCGCCGAAACGATGCGATCGTCCATGACCACCATCACCCCCTTGCCCACCGCGTGCGGTGACACCGCGGTGCGCACGGCCGCCAGCAGGTTGATGGGTCCATCGGGGCTGATGCCGGTGGCCGGGCGCTGCGCACCGACGACAATCACCGGTTTGTCCGAACGCACCGTGAGATACAGAAAGAACGCCGTCTCCTCAAGCCGGTCGGTGCCGTGGGTGACGATGACGCCCGCCAGATCCTTGCGCTCGCGCAACACGGTTTCGATGCGTTTGGACAACGCCAGCCATTGCGCGGGCGTGATGGCAGTGCTGGCCACGTTGGAGAATTGCTCGGCCTCGATGACCGCGTGTTTGGACAGCTCAGGGACCGACGCGATGATCTGTTCGGCGGGCAATGTGCCGGCGCGATAGCCCCCAAGCGTTCCGGGTGCGTCCTGCACGCCGGCGATGGTGCCGCCAGTGGCGATGACCAACACCTTGGGTAAGGCGGCGGGTGCGGACGCTGGAGGCGGTGTTTGCGCGACGACCGAGCATCCGGTGAGCAGCGCCAACGCGCTCGTGCGACGCGCGAGCATCATCATGCGTGAGAGGCGCGATGCGACGAGTGGCATGGGCATCGTTTCAGGAGCGTGAAGAATTGAACTACGGTCTGGCGAAGGCGGGGAGGCGTGTGAATGTACCGATCCGCATGTCCTCCGGGATAGTCGGAACTCGATACCGCGTCCGGTTTGGGATCCGCCGGCAGCGCACGTGTCTGCGTTTTCCCGACGCGATTTGCGCGACTTCCCTGACAGCATTTGTTCACGTTTCCTGTAATGTCCCACCACAATACCCGCGCTGAGTGAGCTGCGGCGGACCGAATCAGAATGATCCAGCCCCCGGCGGCTTACGGGTGGGTTGGAGGGTGGCCCAATGTCATCATTTCAGTATTCGCGCGCCGCGACCGTCGGGACTGTCGGGCGGCGCATTGCACTCAGTCTTGCCGTACTCACAGTGTTGGCGGCGTGCGGTGGCGGGGGCGACAAGGCCACCGGACCAACCGACACCACCAAACCGTACATCCCCGTTCTGGCGTCCCTTGAAGTCTCGCCGGTGACGGCGGCTCTCTCGCTCCCCGGCACGGCGCAACTCACTGCGACCCCGCGCGATTCGAGAGGGCAGGTGATGTCCGGGCAGACCATCGCCTGGTCCAGTTCAGCGACCGCCGTCGCCACGGTTTCCCAGACGGGCCTCGTGACCGCAGTGGCGGGAGGCACGGCCACAATCACCGCCAGCATCGGCTCGGTGCAGGGGCAGTCGCTCGTCACCGTAACCGCAACCAATGAATACGGACCGGTGTTGGCCCGTGGAAATATCGGATCGGCGGGGGGCACCGTCGGCACAACCGATGTTGCCGTCACGATTCCGGCCGGCGCATTCACCACGACACTCCCCATCACGCTCGTTCGCGACACCGCCCTTCCCGATTCGTACACGGCGCAGCGCGCCAGTGCGCGGTTCGCGATCGACGGAATGCCGCGCGGACAGGTGGTGCCCGTGCGGGTGCGCATCAAGACGACCGGAACCGTCCAAGGCACACCGGCCATCATGGCCATGGAACCGGGTTTCGCGAAAGGCGACAGCATCGGGGTGGTGCTGGGTGTGGCGTTTCAGGAAGCGATCGACTCGTCGGGCTACCTCGTCGCCACACTGCCGATTGCCGGCCGTCCGGCGTCGTGGGCGCCGGCGGCTATCGTAGGGGCGTTGCCGTCGGTCATGGCGAACGCGGCCGCAGTGGACTGGGTGAATCTCAAGGCCGATGCCCTCTTCGCCGCGGTGTTCAACATGTCGCACCAGCGATCGGGCACCAACCGATTCGACGTCTGGGGATTCAACAACCTCGACGCGCAGATGGCCGCCAAAGTGCAGCGGGCGGCGACGCTGATGGATCAGGCGCACGCCAAGCTGGTCACCGATCAGGGCTACAGCATCGCGCATCGCGCGTCGTGGCCCATGCAGATCGTGGTGGAAACGCGACCGCCGCACGAACTGGGCGCCTTCATCTACAACGGCCCATTTCCGTACGACATGAACAAGACCTACATCGCGTTCAGCCCCGGCAACGTGAACGACGCCGAGTTTCCCGGGACGGTGATCCATGAGTTCTTCCACTTCATCCAGGAAGGCTATCTGATCGGGAAGAATGCGGCCGACTACCGCTTGTCCGACTGGCTGGCCGAGATGTCGTCCTCATGGGTGGAAGAGCAGCATCCCGCCAATCCGACGCCATATTCGAATTTCGTCGCGCGCTCCTGGAAGGACTCGCTGTACGGCGGACTCTCCGCCGGACTCGTGGCCAACTCCGGCTATGGCAAGGCGCCGATGCTCAAGTACATCGCGAAGCAGTGGGGCAACGCCAAGGTCAAGGAGATCTGGACGGCGGTGCAGGGCGGCGCGCATCCGGTCACGGCCACGTTGACGGCGGTGCCGGAAACGCCGTCGCAATGGTGGCCGAGCGCACTCAGTCAGCAGTTGGGTGGGTCGTTGTTCCCGTGGACGGTGGCGCAGATGATGCCTGACCGAAAGTTCAACCTCAACCTGATACCCGGACGGGCGCCCTATGCGTCCTCGGCGCTGGCGCCGCTGGCGGTAGAGTTCAACGTGATCGTGCGTGACACGGCCATGTTCGGCCCGAAATTTCAACTGCCCGTGTTCCTCGATACCGCGTCGATGGGGAAGGCCAGACTGCTGGTGTTCGAGAAGCCGGCGGCGGCCACGCACTTCCGGCCCATCGCCGGCCGGGACACGGTGTTCATTCCGGGAAATCGCCTGCAGACCCTTGACACGATTCTGCTGCTGGCCACGCCAACCGAGGCGATCGCCCCGTACACCGCCACCCGCATCGTGCGTTTCCGCACTGACCTGCGACTGCCCGAAGGCGACTGGTATTTCCCGACGATCGCCAACGTGAACGACGGATTCCGCTATGCCTGTGATCGTGCGGGGGACTCGATCAAGGTTGTTGTCAACGAAAACGCGACGTCGGTGTGGCAGTTGTTGTCGAACGCCGGCACATGGAAGCGGAAAGCTGCACCGAGTTTTCCGTCCACCTACGAGTGGGTCATCGATCCCGCGTACGTCGATTCGTTGGCGCGCATGCAGATGGTGCTTGACGGCACGATCCGTGAGAGCGGCAAGGACACGATCTACGCGCAGGCGCGTGTGCGCTGGAACCTCACCTCGGCCTCGACGGCGGCGCGTGCGGGGGGCACGAAGCGCTCGGCCGTCGGCGGCGGATCGTGGTGGTGGGTGCTGGTTCCACTCGGACTCGTACCGCTGGCGGCCAGCCGCCGCACGCGTCGGGTGGTGCCAGCCATGGGGGCCGTGGTGTTGTTGATGTTTGCCAGCTGCGATATCGGCGTGATCGCACTGCAGTTTGACGAGACGATGGACTACACGTTTACCAAGGTGCGCTACACCGCCGATCCGAACGACAACACGGCGCCGCTCGCGGAGCTCAGGCTGGGCGCCGCCAAGACCACCCTCACCACTCTCCGCAGCGAGTACTGGAGCTACATCCGCAACACCGCCGGCGAGAAGACGGACTCGGTGCGCAGTGTGTGCACCGGCAGTGGCACGTCGACCTACACGGCGAGCGGGATGGCCTACACGGATGGTGTGAAACCGCCGGCCCCGCCGAGCATTCGTGCATCGGTCGAGCGACTGGATCGCGTGCTTGGCATCCAAGGCTACGGTGGCGCGCGGCGCGACCCGCTGAACCGGTAGCGCGAAAAAGCGCTCGTCGACCGCACACAGCAGGGGGCGCCTCGGCGCCCCCTGTTTGTTCGCCGGATGGGTTGCATGGCATCAATGACGCGCTTGATGCCCGGCACCGCCGAGATTGGCGTTCGCGTCACGCACCAGGACTGGACCGGCGCAGCCATCGCCAATGCCAGCCAAAGAGCGCCAACGCCACCACCAGCATGACGCCTCCGCTGACAAACGCCTTGGAGGTCCGGTACATCGTGGCCGCACGACGATCCGCAACCAGCGCCTCAAATCGGCTACGCAATATTGATTCGGGGAGCGTATCCAGTCGGGCGGGCTCACGCCCGCCCATGCTCTGCTCACGCTGGTATGTCGCGCGATAGGCTTCCAGGGACGACAGCGACGCACCGAAACTGTACTCGGCTTGCAACGGATTCGCCCGATCGATGGCGGCGCTGAGCAGTGTCGCGGTGCTCGACAACACCACGATGACAGCGACCAGGCAGACCGTATACCCGTACAACTGCGCAACGCGATTCGATCGATCCATGCTGTCTCCCTTGAGCGCGACCGAGGCCGCGATGACGAACCAGAGGGCGCCGACGATGAGGACGAGCGCGATACCGAGGAAACCGAACGCCGAGCTTTGCGATGAGACGCCTATCTGCATGTGACTCCCTCGTCCAGGTATTGAAGCGCGGCTGCACTGAGAAGCCGACTGTTCGACCGCGTCACGTCAATCGTCGTGCTTCGGCCCGGGACATGAACATGCCGACAACCACGCTGCCGAGACAGAACAACAAGAAGCTCCAGTCAAGCCAGTCGGGGTCTCCGGCAAATATGAGCTTGTTGATACCGAATACTATGCACGCCCCAAACGTCACGGCCTTGCCGCGCCAAGGCTGTCCCGCCCGCCGCGCGACCAGTGCGTCGCGCACCATGGCCAGCGACAGGAGTGCCAACGCGGCACCACCGATTCGGGCAAAGATCATTCGTGTCCCTCCAGGTTGATTGAGAAAGCGAGATGCCGGAGGACGCTGGAGAAGACAAGCGGAATTCAGGGCGCGCTATTGCTTCACGATCGCGGCCGCGCGGTCGAGCAGCTTGTCCAATTCCGCACGCGACAGGTAGCGACCATTCAGCACGACAGCGGCGATGCGTTTCGTATTGCCAATGTTCTCAAGCGGATTCGCGTCAAGCAGCACCAGATCGGCCAGCTTGCCTGCGGCCACTGTACCCAACTCCGTCTCGCGTTTCAGGAACCGTGCCGGATTGATGGTCGCACTCTGCAATGCGGCCAACGGGGTCAACCCGCCTTTGACGAGCAAGTCCAGCTCATCGTGCAGGCTGAACCCAAAAAACAGAAAGGGAAACGTATTGTCCACGTCGGTGCCGGCCATCAACAGGGCGCCACCTTTCTGCAGGTCGGCGGGCATGCGCAGACGATTCGTCACCTCTCGCTCACGTTCGGCGAACACGCTGTCGGCGCCGCGCGGCCCGTAACTGAACTGTCCTTGCAAGAGTCCCATCTCCGCCGCCATGGAGGTGCGCCACTGGATCACCTTTGAGGGCGATACATACCGCAACCGTGGATCCATGAATCGATTCCCGAAGGCCGTGCCGCGCGGATCCTCCGAATTGAATCGTGTTTGCATTTCGACAAGCGTGGGCACAAACCACGTGCCATTCCGGGCAAACCGTTCGCCCAATTGACGGCATTTCTCGGGACTGTAGGTGTTCAGGCCCAGCACAAACGCCGAATCGTCGGTGGCCGCGTAGCGGCGGTCGTCACCCGACTCGAGGATCGGGATGAGGTCCCGCAGCAGTCGTCGGATCTCGTCCTCCGCCGTCGCGCACGACATGCGATGTCGATAGGCGTGTTCGATGCTCCGCATACCCGCGTCTGATGCCTCTGCCGCCGTGACCGCGAGTGGCACATGCCCGACAAGGGGAATGTCCAGCCGCTTCGCTTCATCCGCCGCGGCGAGGAATACGTCGCGGGATAGCCGCGTGTACACCTTGATGAAGTCCAGTCCAGCGTGCCGACGTTGCTGCATTTCTGCTCGCATCGCCTGCGGGCTATCGATCGCGACGTACGTTGCGCGTGACTTGGGCAGCCCGTCGACAATTGTGCCGCTCGCGACAAAACGAGGCCCGAAGGTCTGCCCACGTTCCACCGAGCGGCGCAGCTGGACAATCTCGTGCGCGGACTTCACAGCTCCAGGATCGCGAACGCCGGTCACTCCGTTGGCCACGTTAAGCAGGGACGACCACTCCCACCGGTCAAGCGAATGGCTGTGCATGTCCCACAAACCCGGAATCAGCACCTGACCGCGAGCATTGATGATGCGGGCTCCGCTCGGAATGCGCGCTTTCGGACCCACCGCCACAATGCGATTGCCGGACACCACGACGGTGTAGTCGTGGGACACTTGCCCGTTCTCAACGTCGACGACGGCAACGTGGGTGAGGGCTAGCGCCGCCAATGTGGGTTCACGTCGTTGCGCTCCGCTGGCGGTTGAGCGCGGTACAACCGGACGCGACTGGGCATCGGCGACCGCGACCAAGACGGGCAGGAAACACGCGGCTCGCATGAATGGGCGGTGCAGGATCCGCATTGTTCTCCCAGAGTCGTGGTTCATTGCCCGTGGCCACCGGGATGTCCGATTGACCGCGGAACGCTCGCGTTCTGCTGCAGCGGACTCTCACAAATTGCGGGCAGCAAGCGGAGCGGGCAATTGGCCGCTGTCGTTCTTGACAAAAAAAACTGTCAATGCTAGTATCTCCCCATGCTCGACATCCAAGTCATCGATGATCCAGCGGCGGCGACGGTGGCCTTGGAGCCGATGCGCAGCCGACTCCTCTCCGAACTGGCCGTGCCCGCCTCAGCGGCGGCGCTGGCTACGCGGGTCGGCTTGGCGCGGCAGAAGGTCAATTACCACTTGCGCGCGCTCGAGGCGCACGGGTTGGTGCGGCTGGCCGAGGAGCGCCAATGGGGCGGTCTCACGGAACGGCTGCTCGTCGCCACGGCGGCATCCTACGTCGTGTCTCCGGGCGCGTTGGGCCCGATCGCCGTCGATCCGAATCGGGACGTCGATCGCTTGTCCGCGAGCTATCTCATCGCCTTGGGCGCACGGGTTGTGCGCGAGGTGGGCGATCTCATGCGACGCGCGAACGCGGCGGGCAAACGCATCGCGACTCTCGCCGTGGATACCGAGATTCGCTTCCGGTCGCCGACGGACCGGGCGGCGTTCAGCCATGAACTCGCCCAGACAATCGCGACACTCGTTTCGAAATATCACGATGAGTCCGCCCCAGGCGGTCGCGCGCATCGACTCGTGGTCGTGGCGCATCCCCTCCCGAAATAATCCGAACCCACGGAGCCATCATGAGCGTGAAGCCAGAAGCCAGCGGACGTCGTTCGGTCCAGGTTGAAGTCCAAGTCCCCGGCACGCCGGAGGAAGTGTGGCAGGCCATTGCTACCGGGCCGGGTATTTCCTCCTGGTTCGTGCCGACTCACTTCGAGGAGCGCGACGGAAAGCCCGTGGCACTGACCGTGAGCTTCGGTCCGGGCATGGAGGCGCGCTCCGTGGTGACGGCCTACGACGCACCACGGATGTTCGCCAATGCGTCGGACGGCTGGATGCCTGGCTCGCCACCCATGGCGAGCGAGTGGAGCGTTGAAGCGCGCGGAGGAGGCCTCTGCATCGTCCGCATTGTCCACAGTCTTTTTGCCAGCACGGACGAGTGGGACAACCAGCTAGAAGCCACCGCCTCTGCATGGCCCGCATTTCTACGCACCCTGCGGATCTATCTCACGCACTTTCGCGGCCAACGTTCCGCGATCATGCAAGTGATGACTCCCGTCGCGGGTACGGACGCCGAGTCATGGGAAACACTGACCGCGGCGCTGGGAGTGAAAGGCGTGAGCGTCGGTCAGCGTTGGACGACGCCCGCGGGTGTCGTACCGCTGAGCGGCGTCGTGGCGTATGTCACCGAGAATCCGTACGACGCCCTGCTGCGGCTCGACGCGCCGGGGCCAGGCATAGCCGCTCTTGGCGCCATGACGTACCCCGGTGGCCAGAGCATGGTCGCCATGAACTTCTACCTGTATGGCGACCAGGCGGCCGAAACTGTCGCCCGTGAGACACCAGTGTGGCAAGCGTGGCTCGAGGTGCGCTTTCCGATGCCATCACGCTGACGCCAGTGTTGGCGCAAGAATGTGAGTCCCGCCTTCGATCGTGACGAACTGCCTCATCGTACACGCTGCGCAACGAACGTCACCGTGGTTTGATAGCGCATGAACTCCACCGGGCCGATGTTGTTGGGCCCGGCCTCGTATCTCCGGAAGATCGTGGTGAGCGTGCCGGTCGCGAGGTCGCCCGTGAACGTGACATTTGCCTGGCGTAGATTCGGCGTCCATCCGTGGAAGCTGTTGGGGTTCGTGACATATGTGGTGCCCGTGATCGTGCCCGACTGGTGATTGCCGGTCTCTGTGTAGATCTCGGGGTAGGCCGGATCGGTCGGGGGCAATCGGGGTGGTGTTCGCAGGTAGTGCCACGGTGTGCCGATGATCCGACCCGGATTGGGCGGCATGCTGGACAGCCCGGCGAATACCCAGTCAAAGTGCGTATTCATCCGGGCTCGCGTGATGTTGGTACCCTCCAGCATCACGACCCCGCGCGGAGCATACTGGCCGCCAAGAGTGGTGTCGCGCGGAAGGTGGAGGAATCCGCCCTCCATCGCGCCCGACGCAATCCGCATGATCTTGAGGCTATCGGTGGCAAAACAGATATGACAGATCTCCTGGGTGGCCAGACGCCCATCCTTGGGGTCGACCACCTGCGACGTCACGATAACCGACGTGAACTTCCATGCGCTGAGGCCTGGATCTACCGACGTCGTTGTGCTGTCCTTGCCGACTGCAGCTCCCGCGCTATCGGTGACTTCGACCAGCACTTTGAACACCCCGGGCCGCAAGAAGGTGTATGACACGGTGGTGTCGCCCTGCAGCCGGTACACGTCCGAGTTGCCACCTTCACTGAACGTCCACTTGTAGTGCGCGTTCGCGGGATGCGTGCGCTGATGTCGCACAACAAACATCACCTGGGAGTCCTCGGGCACCCGGATATCGCGAGGCGCGAGGAGCGTGTTCACCACGTGCACCGGCTGATCCGTGCTCCCGATGATGACACTGCTGCCCGACGGCAGGTCCATGCCCACGATCACCCGGACGTTGTGCTCACCGGGTGTCGCGAAGGTGTGGGTGGCCGTGGGCACCGTGGTGCGCAGGAATACATCGTCCTCGTCGTCAACGCCGCCAAAGACCCACGTGTAGTGCAGCGGGCCCGTGAGCGTTGGCGTGATGCCGTTCGTGGCCGTTACCGTGAACGCGATCGGTCGACCGGGGCTCACATAGGCCGGATTCGGACTGAGGGCGAAGCGCAGGTTCGCCGACGAGCTTGTTATCGCCCGGGCAATCAAGACGCCGGCCGCATCCTTCAGTCGAACGCTGAGTTCGACCGTACCGACCTTGGTGTGCGTGTGCGTGTACGTGGGCACCGTCGTCACGACCGGCGTGCTTCCGTCGTTGACACTCCAGGTATAGGTCGACCCGGCGGTGGCCAACGTGCCTGCACTGGCGGTGAATGTCTCGGTGTCACCGAGGAACACCTCCGTCGTGCTGCCACGCACCGTGAATGGCGCGTGAATCACCGTGAAGGGAATCGCATCCACGAATCCTCTCTCGGTGGGTGCCGAGGGAGAAAGCGCATCCAGTCTCGCGTAGTACGACCGGGTACCGGCGACGTTATCGAGCGAGAAGCCGTTGCCGAGGTCCTTCGTACCGGCTGCATCCCAGATGTTCAGGCTCTGCACGTCAGGTTCACTGCCAACCTCCTTCACCGGACAATCCGTGCAGAGGTATCTGAGCCTGAGCGTCGGGTCGGACGACCGCAGCGATGCGGAGAGCGTCTTCCAGGTATCGGTCAGAATGTCGAAGTATTCAATACGAGACTGCGTGGGGTAACGCCCCAGTCCCGCCTTCTGCTGCTGGAACTCGCTGAATCGCGACCAGATCTTCGACAGCGGCACTTCCGACGTTACCGAGAGTGCGTACGCGTCAGTGAACGTGCCGCCCGCCGCCCCGACCTTCGCGGAAAGCAAGATCGGCGTCAGCGTACCCGACGTGAACGTCATCGTCCGGCCAGCCGTCGGAAAGTTGGGGTCGGCGAACCGCACAACGGTTTGCGTGCCGGTGGATTGCGCGCCGTAGGCCACGACGGCATGCCCACCGATCGCCCCCTCCAACGCCAGCAGCACGGGCTGACCCGTCAACTTCAGGGTCATCAGGATCCACATCGACGTCAGGTCCTCGGCTTTGGTCCCCTTCGCCTTGGCCTGCTGCTGCAAGCTCTTGATCTGTTGCAGCCCTGCGTGAAAGCGATCCTCATAGTCCAACTGCACGGCGCCGGCGAATCGAATGCCCTGCACGTTGTCCAGCACATTGGGCAAGGTCAGGTCGTATTGGTGATACAGCGACGGTTTGCCGTTGAGTTTCTGGAAGTAGTAGTAGTACATCGACGTGATGCTCATGCCTTCGCACTCGCCCAGCGGTGAGGCATAACTCCACGGTTCTCGAACTCCCAGTTGTCGACGGCTGGTCGAAACCCGCTGTCAAACGTCCCGATCAGCTTCGCTTGCTGGTCTTGATCCACACGACCTTCACGCTTCCGAAACTCGACGCCATCGCGCTGCGCAGCGCACTGACGGCGGGCGTATTGCCTGGCAGTGCCATGAGATCGCGCGTGAAATGTCGGGTGGAGAGCGTGGCGGTGGACGACGTCCGCTCCACCATCGTGATCGGCTCCAGTTGATTGCCGGCCTGATCGTAATAAAACGGCATGACCGCCTCGTCGTCGGTGACTGACAGCGGCATCGTGAGTGTCACCAGATTGTCGGCGTAGTCCTGACCGTTGTTGATCACGAGCGTCGGTCCAACTTGCACGAAGTCCGTCGGCAGCGTGGGCTTGATGGTGGAGTCGGCGATCACGTCCACTCGGTCGCCGTGGCATAGGCGCCCGCAGGGATGGTGATGTGAAGCAATCCAGCCTGTCCCCGGTCTTTCGGTATACCAATGTGCCGCCGCCCGATGGCACCGCCGCCTTGTCCACCAGTGTCTGCGATTGGGCGCCCATCGCGCTGGCGCGGAACTTTACCGGGGCCAGCGTCCCCACCCGCGCACTCACTACCTGCGTTCCCACCTGACTTCCCAGCGTCCAGTCACCGGCGAGAGCCACGCCATTCGTGCCGGTTGTCGCCGACGCGTTGGACAGCGAACCGCCCCCGGAGTCCACGCTGAACTGCACGGAGATACCCGCCAGCGCGGTACCCGCCGCATTCGTGACCAGCACGGATGGGCGAATCGGCAACATCGTATTCGGCAGGCCCGATTGGGCATCGCCGGTTACCACCGATAGCGCGGCCGGTACGTTCGACGGCATCGGTCCGGGCGTCGGAGGCGGGGAAATGGCGTCGCCGCCGCCACCGCACGCGGCGAGGAGGAGCATCAGCAGGGCAGCAATTGAAAATCGTCGCATGAATAGGTAGGCGGATGGTCCAGACGGGTGCGCGCAATCCGGCCGGTTTCGGCTCAACAAACTTCGCGGGCAGGTGCCGAAAAACCTCCGGAGCGCGCGGCCCCAGCCCGCTACGGCGCCCTGCGGTCCCACGACATGCGGGGACGTGCCACGTACCACACAGCACCCTCCGCAGATATCGATGTGCGGATAGCGCCGCCCAAGCTCGCCCATGAGCCTTCCCAGCCCCTGCGGATCGCCTTCCTCCAGATGCCCGATCTTGCACAACGAGATCGAGTGGTCTGTCTGCTCGCGGGCCACGCCTCTACTTGATCTTCACGCGTTCAATCGTCGTCCAAAACTTCGGCAGGGTACCTTTGCGTGTTCGTCAGAATGGCCCATCCACCAGGTTCCGAACGCGGCGATGGCGCGGCCCTTGGGCAGGATCACCCGTTCGATGATTTCTCCTTCCTGTTCACCACGTCGTAGCGCAAGCCCCGTTGGCGGACGGGATCGCGGTGCGCGGAACGATCCAGACATTGCCCTCGAGATCGACCTTCATCGCGCCAGGTTGAATGCCGGTCCGTAGTCGGGCAGGTCCTTGGCTGGCACCAAAACAATTTCGGTGGTCAGTCGTCGCGGTCCATCCGGGAGTCTGCATCGTTTGGGGCTTCATGGACTCCATTTGCTTTTCCAGCATCGGCTTGATGGAATCGATGACATGTTGCTTGCCGTCATCCGTCAAGCGCTTCCAGTCAAACGCCATCTTTGGGGATGTCCTCCGCGTGCCGTCGGGGGCCACCCATTCCATGTGATAGTCATGCGACGGAGAATCGCGATCGTGCCATCCGGCAGCAGGCCCCACTCGTCGGCCGTTTGCGTGGGATTGACGGTGAGCCTTTGCGTAAAGTTGCCGCGGTCGTCGCGAGAGGCCACGACCGATGCGTACTGCTGCACGATCTTCACGGTCGCGATCGTATCGATTTTGCGCGTGTCGAAGTCGGCGCGCACGATCGGCGCGGAGTCAATGGCGGCAGGTGCCGTCGCCGACTTCTCAATCATGATCTTCTGATTGAGCTCGATGAGTGCCTTATTCTGATTGGGCGGCGTGCCTTGATACACCAGGCGGCCTTTGGCATCGAGCGTGGGCGTGCCGTAGATGTAGCCGACGGACAGCGTCACGATGTCCTGCGGACGCGGCAGCGCCGTGACGTGCGCAACCTTTCCAGTCGGATCGATGGTCAGTAGCGATCGCGAGGCAATATCGAGATACATGGTGGAGTCGGCCGGCATCGCGATAAGATGCGCCGATGGAATGCTGATGCCGGAGCTGCCGAGTGTTCCGCTGGTTCTGGATGAGTCGAGCGCCGCGTGAAGTGTTTGAGCGACTTGTCGTACATCAGCACGCGGTATCGCTGAACATCATTGACCAGGACACGCCCATCGGACAGCGCACGCACCGAGAGACGCACGCCCAATGAATCGGTCGAGACCGCCACTGGCGCCGGCACTTCGCGGACTTTGATCTTGTCCTGTGTCGACTGCGGCTGTGCACTCAGCGGCTGCCCCATCAGCGCGGCGCCAATGGTGAAAGCGAGCATCGGACCTGCAAAGGTGAGGGTCATGGCCGGCTCCCTCAAGGGCTCAGCACGATGGCCGCCATCGTGCGACCGAGGATACTGAACACCGACTCGAAGCGACCCTCCGCTTTCGTCTTCGCGCCTTGGCGAGGAACACCCTGACCCCTGGCGATCACGTAGATCTTCCCTGTTCCATCATCAATCTCGTACGCGCCCGTTCCGAGCACGCCGACACTCTGCGTCACGGTGCCTTTGACACGTACCGTCTTGCCATCGTACTCCTGCGGCCGATCCAGCAGGTCCTTGATGTGAATCGCTCGTGAGCAGGCGTTCAAGCCAACGAGTACCATGCCGAGCATCATGGTCGTTCGAGCGTGGCGTGCGAAAGTCCTAGTCATGTTGCCCTCTCCCGGGTCGGCCTGACGTGATCCATCGCTTGAAAGTTGTATGCGAAGCTGGTTCAGCCTGCATCCAACAGC
The DNA here is from genome assembly GCA_016720905.1 of Gemmatimonadaceae bacterium. Lineage (NCBI taxonomy): Bacteria > Pseudomonadati > Gemmatimonadota > Gemmatimonadia > Gemmatimonadales > Gemmatimonadaceae > Gemmatimonadaceae bacterium. The sequence goes on from JADKJT010000019.1 coordinate 51,502, forward strand.
AAGTGTAGAACCCCTGGTGGTCAACGCGGGGTCCCCCCAACGCGTCCCCCATGCGGCTCCCAGATCTCTCCCTGATCGGCCGCCGCCAAGATACATTCGTTGCGTAGGGACTACTCCCCACCTGCGTCCGGGCGAAGCAATGTCACCGCACTCCGGTTTTCGTCGTTTGCGCACGGAGGGCACCCGCAGACGTGCGGGAATTTCCAAGAGCCGACAGCCTCACGTATTGCTAGGCACAGCGATTTATACCAACTGGGACGCGAGACCAACCACCTTGACGATTCGATTCCACGCCGGTCGTCGGCGTGGAAGACGCTGAGTGTCAGCACACAACGCTACCTCGTGCACCATCGCCCTCGATAACTCGGCCTACTGTGTGGGCATTTACGGAGTGCGTCACCACACCGTGCTGGTGGGGCAGCCGTCCCAAACCCAAACCATGCTACCGGTGCAAACTCCGGAACGCCTTAGGACGGTGTCGCACGGCGACTTGTTCCTCTGCGGGCTGGCCATGGACCACGCTGTGGTGTGTTGGGATCGAACACCTCCGGCAGTCTCGGCAACGGCTCGAACGCGACGAATACGATTATGAGCCAAGGCGAATCGTCGGCAATATGAGCTTTGCGAAGGTCGAGGCGTTATCTCGCTCGTTTGCGTGCGGAGTGACGGTAGGTGGCGACCTGTATTGCTGGGGTGCCTTTCCCCAGCAGCGATATCGACCCGGCTCGGCGCGAAGGCCTACTCGCCAGTGCAAATCGCCAAGGGTGTCAAGTTCACCGACGTGTTTGGTTCAGGCAGGGTGTGCGGAATTGCCACGGATGGTCGCGCTGTGCTGGTAGTGATCGGTCGACTCTTCGGCAGTGGTGGCCTCTCGGCGGCCTTTCGCGCGGTGTGCCTCACGCTGACGGTCGCCTTGCCCTCTCTCTCTGCTCTCGCGGGCCAGCGTCGACCGGGGGTGAACATGGGATTTTACACCACCACTGACCTGCTCACCGGCGACGTGGAGGGCGGTTCCATCACCTCAAGCACCACACAGGCCAACGAGGATACTGCGCACGATGGTCGGACCCACGCTGTATCAGGTGGAAGGGCAGGGGGCGCGCATCGGCACGACTGTCCGCGTGGATTTCGCGTCTCCACGCCTGCACGGCCCCACGCCCACCTTGTTCTTTTACGCGCACGTTTCTGGGCAGCCAGCCGCGGCAGGGCGGTGGCGCTGAGTACACTGGGCGCCGGTTTCCGCTGGGTGCGTAAGCAGTGATCCCTGTGGGCTTGAACCGCAGGCTTGAGCGCAGCCCCGGCCACCACGCGGAGGCCTTGGCGTGGATGGCAGTCCCACCGGAGCGTCTGATCGGTCCGCGCCGGCATCGCTCCCCCCAGCCATCGCGCATGATGTCGTGGGCGCTTTTTGCGAAATGAGGGCGAAATAACGAGTCCGTAACGGCGAAATCCTTCGTTGGCTAGTCGATGTCGGACTCACCTTCTCTCTGTCCTCGCTCAACATGCCTCGTTCCGTAACCGCTCTCACGCTTCGGATGTGTCTGGCGCTTCCGCTCCTCGCAGCGTGTGCATCGAAGTCCGATCCGACCTCAAAGGGCGATGACACGACTCCGTCCGCCAGCGATATGACGTTGAGCGGCACGATCGCGGGCTGCAGGGCACCGGGACGGTGCTCACGGTCAACGCGCGAGCGATATAGCGCTCGCCGAACCAGCCCACGTTCCAGTGGACGCTGAAGAAAGGCACGAACTACGCGATCGCGGTGAAAACGCAGCCGTCGAGCCCAACGCAGCTGTGCACCCTCACGAATAGCTCGGGCACGCTCTCTGCGAACACGTCAACGGCGACGCTGACTTGCGTCACGCAGTCGTTTGGGATTCGCGGCACCATCAGCGGCCTGACGGGCACGGACTGACTCCTGGCGTTGAGCGGTGGCACCCCATCGCGATCGCCGCGGGCGCGACCACCTGCGAATTTCCGGCGCTCAGGAGCGGCACGCAGTTCGCGATCACCGTCGCCTCGCAACCGTCGGGCCAGCAATGCGTCGTGAACAATGGGAACGGCACGATCGCGGGCGGCGATGTCACTGCCGCGAGCGTGACATGCATCTCCAGCGGACTCACCGTGGGGGGGCTGCGCGATCAGCCTGTCGGCAACTGGCCTCACGTTGCGCCTGAACGCGGGGAGCCATTGGCGCTGACGCGCCGCCGCGGTGGCGCATTGGATTGACCTTCCCACCGCGCTCTCGGCCAATTCCAACTACGTCATCGTGGTATCGAGCCCCGCGACGTCGCCGCTTTCAACGTGCCTCCGCGCAACGCCAAGGACGCGTCACCACCGCCAACGCGACGAGCACCACGGTGCAGGTGCTGCTTCTTGAAGCCCGCGCGCAGCAACCTGGAGGGCACGTACGCCATCGCCATCAACGGCCTCAGAGCTACCTCACAGTGGGCCGACGGCACGTACACGTTTGCCGATCACGGCAACGATCCGTCGTGTTCGAACAACGGCAACGGCGTCGAGTACGGTGGGTACAAACGCTTCCAGAACGATTCGGTGTCGATCTTCAACGCATTCCAGGATACGGACGGCAACTGCGGAATTTGGGACGCCACGGTCACGCCGAGCGGACTGCAAGCCCGCATCCTTCGTGTCGGCGGTGCGCTCACGGTGCTAAGCCTGTCTGATAACACCACGTTCACGCTGAACGCGGTGAGTTCGAATCCGGCCACGCTGGTCGGCGCATTCTCGCGCGCCGATGGAACGGACGGTGGTGTCATCGTGTTCGAGGCCGACGGCACGTTCATGTTCGCGGAAGCGCAGGACTCGCCGAGCACCGCGGCACGGCGAGTATTGAGCGCGCTGCTACACGGTGTCAGGCTCGTCGTTCACGGTGTCTTTCGCCGCCGCCTGTCGCCCCGATGGCGCGCCCGCTGGACTTGAACGGCACTGCCGGATTCTCGGCGCGAAATGGGGCGGCGATTCCGTTCACTATCAACTCCGCGACGACGATCACGATCGACGGTGTGCTCTATCGCCGGTTGGAACCGAACGGCTAGAGGTACTTTGAGCGGGCCGTGGCGGGCTCTCGTCAGCGGGTCGAAACGGCGGCACATTCGCCCGCAGCAAACACCCGATAGTTCTCAAATGGCCTCCATGGCGCCTTCACAGTCGACGTCCCCTTACACCGCTGACCCTGCGGACGCTCGGCGATGCCGGGTCTACCATGAAGACGCGCCCCTGCCACTCCTCGGCCCAGGCAAGCCGTTTGCCCTCCGGTCTACCTGGCACTCACCCCGGACGGCGGACGTCCAGGGAGTTCCTCCTCGACCTCCTTTGGGCCGACCTCGATCCCGAGCGGGCCCGGCGCGCCCTGAGGCAGACGCTTTTCCATCTCCGCCGGCTCCTCGGTGAGGAAGCGCTTACCGGCACCGAAGAACTAACCCTCACCGGGGCGATCGATACCGATCGCGACCGCTTCCTCCGTGAACTGGAGCGGGGCGACCCCCAGACCGCGGTGGCCCTCAGGGGGCAACTTCCTCCCCGCCTTCGGTGTGCCGGGTGGGGCATCGTTCGAACACTGGGCCGACCTCGAGCGCGACCGCCTGCAGACGGCGTTTCTCCGGAGCGCCGACATCCTGGTGCGACGACTGCTGAACGAATCGCACTTCAAGGGAGGCGCAGCGACTGGCGCGTCGCATTCGGGAGCTCGTCCCTGAAAACGAAAGGGCATGGCGGCTGGTATTGGAAACGACGGTCGCAGGGCAGGACCTCGTCGCGGCGGCCGTCGAAGCGAAGGCACTCGAAGGGTGGGCCGAACGTGAGGAGATTGCCCTGGAATCGTCGACCCGACTCCTCTTGGCTCGGGCGCGGGGCTCGCGCCGAGCCGGGAAGGCGGCGCCAATGGCAGCGAACTGATCGCCGAGCTGACCGGCCGCGAGCGGGAATTCTCGACGATCACGTCGGCATGGAGGGATGTCGGAACGGACGGGCACGACATCTCCACCTCACCGCACCCGCCGGATTCGGCAAGTCACGCCTGCTGCGCGATGCCTTACCGCCGCCCGCCCTGAACGAATTCCGGCGGCCGAGGGATGCGTCACGTTGCGGCTCGCGGCGCTGAGCCGCGAACAGATCGCCAGCCTGGTGTCGGCCCTCGGATCGTTACCGGAACAGGAGCCATGGAGCGCTCACTTCATCTCCGGCCTGCAACAGGCGACCGGGGGCTCGCCCCTGCTCGTCATGGAAACCCTCCGTTTCGCCATCGATCAGGGTGTGCTCACGCTCGACCACAATGAGTGGCGCTGCCTCAAGCAGGAGTGGCTGCAGTCGCTCCTCCAGGCGGGCGAAGCGCTCCGCGAGCGGGTGCGGGCGCTGCCACCGGCGCAGCTATGGCTGCTCGTGCTGCTCTCCACGGCTGGCACGTCGATCGACAGCGAATCGCTCGCGCTGGCCGCCGGATTTCTCCGGCGGAGATTGCCGATCACCTCGCTCCACTCGAGCATCAGGGGTTGGTCACCAACGCCGGGGACGATGGAGCACCGCGCACGACGAAATCGCCGCAGCGTCTCGAGCGGCGCTGACCGTCGAGCAGCAGCGTGCGGCCCACCGCTCCATCGGCGAATACCACGCGGGCACGGACGTCGCGGATGCCGATACCCTGCTGCGGGCGGCACGCCATTTTCTGATCGCCGGCGACGACAGCACGGTGCAGCAGCTGCACCGTCGCTTTGCGCGCGCGGCCCGTGAACGGGGCGACCGACGGGCCTTCTCGGAGATTGCCGCAGAACTGATCGACGAGGAAGCGCATTCGTCTCGCGTGTCGGTGCTCGTCCGGAGCCTGCCCCTCCCGTGGCGTGTCGGACTCTGGTCCACGTCGCGCCAGGTCGCCGCATCTGCCCTGACGATGTCGGTCGCGTTGCTGGTCCTCATGGCCGCCCGGTCCGGCAGGAGTGACGAGGCCACCCAGCACTTGGTCTACATGGATTCCACCGGCGCCACCAGCGCAGTGCTGGTGCGACCATCGGAGTGGAGCAGCACCAGCGCGCCGGTGGTCCCTGTGCCAACGACGAGCGCGATGGCTGACGCGGCACGCACCTACGCCGATCTTCCCCCCGCCATCTCACCGGACGGGAAGTCGGTGGCGTGGATCAAGGACTCGGGCGACAGCACGACGCTCGACATCTGGATTCGCACACCGGCCGGCACTCGCCGGCTCACATCACAGTCGCGCGACGATCTCGTGCTGGGCTGGCTTCCCGACGGCTCGGCGCTTGTCGGACAGACCATGCGCTGGTCTCCGGCCACGGATGGGAACTACGACATTGCCGTCTTCGACACGGCCACTGGGGCCGCGCGACAGATCACCCGTGGCCCGGCGCAAGACATCGATCCCCAAGTCTCTCCCGACGGAACCCGGGTCGCCTTCATCCGGGGCTCGATGGTCGATCCCCCGCAGCTGTGCATTACCACGATCGACGGACAGCATGAGCCCGAGTGTCGCCTGATCGGCGGACAGCCGATCGCCACGTTGCTCGGCTGGACCGGCCTCGATGAACTCGCCCTCACCACATACGAATCCGGCGCGCAGCCGCTGGTGAGGTACGATTGGATGCGCGACAACCGGACGAACGTCCTTGCTCCGTACGTCATCAGGCCGCGCCTCAGTCCCGACCGGCGTTGGGTCGCCGGGTCGGCCCGGCTGGATGGCATGGTCGGCTTGCGCGACATGGTCCTGCCGCTGGACGCCCCCGGCACGGCACGGCCGGTCGCCGGAGCTGGCCACGCGCCTGACGCGCTGCGCTGGTGGGAGGGGATGCCGGATCGTTCGTGGTTGATCGACCATCTGGAGTTCAGCGACTCGGTGACAACGGTCCTGCCCGGCATTGGGACGCGACTGTCGGTGAAAGCATTGAGCGCCACAGGCTCCGAGATACCGATTCGCGCGCCGGTCGTATGGAGCTCGAGCGACACGATGGTCGCCATCATCGACTCCACCGGTGAAGTGCGTGTCCGCGCGCCGGGTGAGGTGGCGGTTACCGCCACGCTCGCCGACTGGCGCAAGGCCACCAAGCGCATCAAAGTGGTTGGCAAGGCGCCCATCAACGTCCTTGATGAACGGTGGGAGGGTGACTGGCGACGCCGTTGGCTACCATGGGGTGATCCGACTCCACTGGTGTCCACCGGCCCCCAGGGAATTCGTGGCTTGTGGAGCCGAGGGGATGGCGTCTACCCGAGCATGGCGATCTTGCGTGATGCGCTCTCGGCGCGGGATGGCCTCGGACTGGAGGTGCGCATCAGCACGCCGCTGACGCTCGCGCAACATCAGCGATTGAAGGTCATGTTCCTGGCCGGCCTCGATCCGTCGACTTTCGAGCGGGCTGACCAGCAGAAGGCTCCGCCAACAGTTGGCACGTCCGTCTCCATGTGCGGCATTATTTTCCCGCAGGAAGGGCGCTGGGGGGCGACACGAATTGCGCTGTTTGGCAGCGTTCCAGAAAACATCGACGTTGGCAGGGAAGGCGCTGCGCTGCGAACCGGCGACTGGTGGACGCTGCGGGTCCAGATCCTTCCTGATGGTCGCTGCGGCATCGCCATCAACGGCCGCGTGCTGCGACTGTCGAAGGAGCCGGTTCCTCTCGACGGCGCCTATCGGGTCTGGCTTGGTGACGAATCCGCGGGCGTGCAGTTGATTCACGGCCCGCTGCAGATCTGGACCGGCGTGCGGACCGACATTCGGTGGAGCAATTGACGGGCAGCGCACCCGACGACGACAGCCATCCATATGCCAGAGTGAGCCCTCGCTCGGCCCCTCCTTGCATGCGGTGAGGCCGCGGCTATATACTTTACCGTATGGTGAAGTATGTGCAGGTCCGCCTCGATACCTCATTCGCCGCGCTCTCCGGACGCCACCCGACGCGGCGTTCTGGAGCAGCCCGACGTTCAGACGCTTCGATCACGGACCTTGCCCGGAAGTTCCACATCACCCTCGCGGGCATGAAGAAGCACGTCGGCGTCCTGGAGCAGGCCGGGCTGGTGACCACCGAGAAGGTAGCGCGCGTGCCGAACTGCACGCTCGGCGCGCATACATTGCAGCAAGAGCCCGCATCGCTTCCGAGGCACCGCCAGCTCTGGGACGCACGTTTCGACGAGTTGGACCACGTGGTCGAGGAACTCAACCGGAAGGAGAGAATCGATGGACGCAAGAATCGGAAGTAAGCCCGCCGCCGAGAAGAACCGCACCACGGTGGAACGGCAGTCGGACCGCGAGGTCGTTGTCACGCGGACCATCAACGGCCCCGCGCACATCGTGTTCGAGGCATTTTCCAAGGCCGAGTTGCTCAAGCGTTGGTGGGTGCCTAAGTCGATGAACATGACCCTGCTGTCGTGCGAGGTGGATGCTCGTGTCGGCGGCACGTACCGATTGGAATTCGACGTCGGTGGCCCCGAGCCTGTCGCGTTCTTCGGCACGTACGTCGACGTGACGCCGTCGTCGCGCCTCTCGTGGACCAATGACGAAGGTGGCGAGGGCGGATCGGTCACCACGGTGACCTTCGAGGAAAAGGGCGGCCAGACGCTGGTGGTCCTGCGCGAGAGCTATCCATCGAAGGAAGCGCTCGACGCTGCCGGCACGGGCGCCGCCGATGCACTGTTCGAGACGTTCGATCAGCTGGACGAGCTTCTCGTCGCCCTGGGTGAGGGCTCGGGACAGTAACCGAGACGTGGATTTCGGGTGAGTGATCAATCCGGGCAAGGAATGATGTTCAGCGCCGCACGCGCGCGAACATCCACGGCAGCAACGCCGGTTCCGTGTACGCCCACTCCCACGCGTTGTGTGCCGCAAAGAAGGCCGGTCGGTGCGCCAACATGTTCCACACGCCGAGCGTCCCAGCGGCGACAGTGAACAGGCGCAGCCAGAATCCGGCACCGAAGTCAGCCGTGACGCTATCCGCTGCTGGGGCCAATGAGCGCGGAATGATCCGTCTCGCGGCTGCCCTGCGCTTTATCCATGCAGGCATCCGCGCTTCCCCCCAGGGAGCTCCGCGTTGCCGGATTGTTCGCAGCGCTGTTTCCCCAAAAGAGAAGCCTGTGTCCCCAGCTACCCAACATCGGTCAACGCCATTCCCGGCCGCAGCTTGCGTCGCACTTGTCCTGCTAGCCGCTTGTGGCGGTGGGGAGGACTCACCAACGCCAATCACTCCGCCGCCCCCTCCTACGAGAACACCTGCCTCGTTGGTTACCGTTTCGGGTGATGCGCAGGCCGGTGCTCCGAAAGCCGCGTTGCCCGTCAAGCCGGTGGTCGCGGTGAAAGACGCGGCCGGCGCCGGCCTGCCCGGGGTGACGGTGACGTTCTCCGTCGATTCAGGCAATGGTTCACTCGCCGCGACCACAATGGTCACCGCCAACGACGGAACGGCGTCACCCGGCGACTGGATCCTGGGGACGGCGGAAGGACGCAATGTCATCACGGCGCACGCGGGAACGTTGCCAGCGCTCAAGTTGGTCGCCACGGCCACGCTGCCAACGGTCAATCTCGCGGGCCAGACCGTTCCCACAACTGGCGGCACTGTCACGCTCACACTCCCCGGTTCCGCACTGGATGGGACCACGCTGACCATTCCACCCGGTGCGCTCGGCAGCGCGGGCACAATCGGCTTCAGCATCTCGTCCGCATCGACCCTTGTACTACCGGCGGGCGTCACCGCAGTTTCGCCGACGCTGGCCGTCACCGGACCTGTTGGACGATTCAAGGTACCTGCCACATTGCGTTTGCCCGGCATCGCGCCGGCCGGCAAGGTGCTTGTTGTCGTCCTGATGGATCCCGCCACGGGTGCGATGTCCGTGCTGCCCAGTTCTGCGTCGGGCGCGTCGGGCATCACGGTGGCGTTGCCATCGATCGACGCACCAACGCCAGCGGCCACCGTCGCTGACGGCAACACACCATTGGTCGGAGCGCGCACTTCGGCCACCACATCGCTGCACGCGCCGGTCACATCGATCCTGGTCACCATCGCGATCGATCCCACACTGCTGGCGCGCGATTTCGATTCGGGCTTTCGCACCGCGGCTGACGAATGGGACTTTCAGCGCCAGTTGATCTCCTCGTTCCCCGTGTCGCTCTCGGGACCTGGCGTCGATCCCGATGTGTCGATGATCGGCACGTCGATCTGGTATTTCGTCAATCGCAAGGGCACCGACGGACCGCTGTTCCAGAAGTACCAGGAAGCGCCCGGCATTCCGGAAAGCAATCGGCGCGGCTTCCGTTGGACGTCGGTCGCCTATTCGGATGTGCCGGACCTGTACCTGACGGGTGGACTGGCCGACGCTACGTTCGCCCAGATCAAGGCGAGTTCTGCCGCCTTCGCCTTGCAGAGCATGAATGAGATCAAGGCCGCGTTCCTGCTCTCGAGCAACAAACCGCAACCGGTCATGCTGTTCAACGACCGGGCCGTGGCCACGGGGGGTGAACCGCGCTTCGGCATTGCGTATCGGACGGTGGGAGCGGTGGTGGAACTGTCGATCCCGGACGCGCCGGGGCGCCGCTTCACGATGGAGTTGCTGCCCACCGGTTGGGTCACCGCCTTCGTGACACCAGCCAGCGGCATCCAGTATCGCGTGGACCACCTGGCCCCGGTCCACTACGGGCTGCTCGTGCAGGACGCGGCATTTGCACAGGAGTACGCGCGGGTCACCGCGAAGACGATCGGCGACGCGCAAGGGTGGCCCAGGCCCACATTGAACAGTGCGTATGGCCTGCTCGATACGGCGGCGGTGTACGCGGCCGACACGCTGCGGAATTGGTGGGTGTGCAGCGCCTGCGAAGACCACGGCTTTCGCACCACGCAGATCACGCCCTCGCCCACGCTGCTCGCGGCGTTTCGACGGGCCGACCAGAATGCCAACGGCAGTTGGGGCGCGCTCGCCCCGGCCATCGCCGTTCAACTCCTGCATCGCGGCGACTTGCCGCTACCAAACGGTCAACAGAAGCGCGGCTACGAAATTCTTCAACCGATGCCGGGCAGCGGGCTGAATACCCTGCCGTTCACCGGGTGGCTGGATTGGATCACCGTGAACTACAAGCAACTTCCCACCGACGTGCGTCCGGATTCGATCATCATCATTGACGACCAGAACGCGGCGTACACGGCGACCGTCACGGGTGGACCGAGTGGGTCGACGTATCGCTGGAAGTACGTGGGGGACAAGGTCACGGACAGTACGGACACCAACACCCCAGCGTTTTCGCGCTTCATGACCGACGCCGTTGGCCGTTCGATGATGTACGGCACGGTGCTGGAAAAGACCACGAAGCGGCCACTAGGCAGGGACTCGAGTGCGGTCCTCTATGCGAAAGCGTGGCAATTCAAGGCGGTCTCGCTGGCATCGGCGCTCCTGCCACCAGGCGGCACCGGCACCGAGCCGAGCGACGTGCTGGGACTGGGCATCGCGACCAGCACCATCAACGACCTGCAGCAACGGCCGTCCAACAGCATCCTCGACATGTTGCACGGGCCGAACAACTGCCGAGCGATCGCGTTGCAGCAGTACCTGCCAGGCCAGGTCCCGGACACCGGCGGCGTCAAGGGGAATTCGTTCCGCGCGCTGTTGGGGAACAACTGCCCCGACCCGGACTTCATCCAGACACTCACGATTGCACCGCTCGGCGCGGGTACCATCGTTGGTTCGGTCGCACCGTCGTTTGCCGATCCTGATGTCGTCACCATTCCTGGCGGCACGATTACCGCGACGATGAACGGACTGAACCTGCAAGGCACGTTTGTCTGGAAATTCCGCTACAGCACTGGCATCGCGCTGTACACGTTCAACTTCCAGGCGTCGCTGCTGATACCGAAGTAGCAAGAGCGTCTTTGCCAGGGCTGTCCGTCGCTCCCGCTCCACACCGGGCCCGAACAGCGGGGGGCCCGCGAGTCGCGGCAGCGGGGCGTCTTGCTCCTATAGAGGCGCGGCGCATCGATGGCGAGTTCGAGACGATGCGAACTCCGAGGCGGTCGCCCGCAACACGCGCTCCTGATAGGCACCGCGGCGACTCCAGGCGCGCACCGTCTTCGATCCAACCCATACGCCTGGCAATCCCCGAGAGCGACTCCCCTCGCCCAAGTGCTGCAAACACCTGCTCGACTAGTCTCGCTCACCACTCCACCTCTTGGCTCAAGTGCCTCGAAGATACCGGTCGATCTCCCGCGGTGCTCTGTAGCGCGGATTGCTCCCCTGTTCCCATGGCCAAGCTCCCTTGATGGGGGTGGGAAATTTGAGACGATCACTACCCGGGGAATTTGAGACGATCACTGACATCGACGGTCCCAAGAAGCGATACAAGCGCAAATTCGTGCCGGCCGTGCCTTGCGCGCTTCCCGGCCATAATTTCGTCGATCCGCTGGGCGGGCACGTCGATCCTATTTGCAAGGCGATACTGCGAGAGTTCCAGGGGCACGAGGAACTGCTCCTCAAGTGGTGTCGTCACCCTCGTCGCAGATCTAGCGAAGGCGGAGCCTGGATTTCAAGATCTTGTAATCGCACATGAGCTGTTGCATTTGCGGATCCGGAGTCACGGTAGGGTGTTCAAGGCCCTTGATGAGCGCGCATGTGCCCAACTGAAGAGCGTACGATCTGCGACGCTGAATGGCCTGCCGCTAGTCGATAGCCGAAAGGCCCACGCGAAGCACAGCGCCTGACTGAACCAACTCAAAGGTCACGCTGCTGGCATCAGCCATGGGAAACAGGATGGCGAGGTGCCAGGAATCACTGTACCACCGACCTCCGTCCTGTTTCACGAAATTAGCTTCGCCACCACAGACTTTTTCGGCAAACTTGGCGAATCCAGTCTCCATCGTCTCCGTATTGGTGATGTTGCAGCGGCCAATACGCCGAGCCATCTCAATTCTGAACGGTCCCAATGCGAGCACGGTGCATCGGTGGCGATCCCCACTGAGCCCTCCGACTGCTGGGGGCGCTCTTGTTCACCGAACTCGCCGGCTTGGGGCGAATCGACAGTTGTGAAAGCAGGACGCAACAGTGCGGCGAGGTCTGGGAATCCTTGAGTATCGATAGGTCCGCTCATCCCCCAGTCACGCTGCGATTTGGCAATTTCTCGGGCAATGTCTCGACTCTTTAGCGCATTCCCGCTTCCAGATTCGTATGCCTGCTGACGGCTCTTGCTCACCAGCCACCGTTGACGAGCAAAGCGCAACTGCTCAGTTGCCGGCTTGCCTTAGTACAGCCTCGTAGAAGCCGAGCGCGTCGATGATCCGTCCAGTCCTTTCGTACGCAGCGCCCGCTTCAGCAAGGGTCACCGGCGTCCGGAGTCCCACATCTATTGCGCGTAAGTTGCCTCGGAGAAAGTCCGCGATACCGCGCTGATGGTGGGCCGCGGCCTTCGCAAGCTCGTCCGAGCGAGCCAATGAACGCACGAGCGCGACCTGCAGACTCGAATTCTCGCTTCGGACCCATCGCCGCACTGCCTCGTCTCGCCAATCTCTGGTGGGTCTGAAATCGCCTGATGACGTGAACGGCAAGAGTTCATCCCACCGCCCCTGACGTACGAGCAGTTGCACGCTCGCCAGCAACGCCACTGACGCGAGTTCGAATCCTTGAACTTGAAACGCGCGGAGCGCGAGCGCCATCATGGGATTGGCATCGACGGAGTTCCAAGCAAGCGACAGTGCTTCGGAAAAGTTGCCCGACTCTCTAAGAGCATTCGAGATGATCCCTGATTGCTCGCTACTCAACGCGACGGCAGAGTGCTCGCGATATTGGGCTACAATTTCGGCCGTCGCGTCGATCTTAGCCAACCAAATCAGGCGCTCTGGGAACTTCTCAGTCGCGGACTTCGCCTGGAAGTAGGCGCTGGTCTTTGTGTCTCCGGCAAGTTCCCAATCGACAATGGCCTCTCGAAAGCGGGCGGCAGCGAAGCAAACACGCGCATACATCGACGTCGGAAGGGCAACGCCAGCCTCTCGAATCCCATCAAGGGCGTGGGCAAGTCGAGTGGCGGCATCTCGGGCCAACGGCCCTTTCTTCGAATCGAGGAGGGGATTCAACAATGCCGCAAGTGCGTCAATCCATATCGGATCCCCGAGCGCGTCAGCTGCGAAGGCTCGATCAACCCTCAGTCGCCGCGCGTACTCCGTTAGGATCTCCGCCGCGCGAATCTCGGTCGCCCCTTCAACCAGCGCTCGGGCCCAGAGAACTTCGATATCAGCGAGCAAGCGCGGATCTTTGAGCGCAACCTCAGTCACCCTCTTCCAGCCCGCGCTACCGCCTCGCCAAAGGCAGTGGACTCCTTCGGTTGTGAAACCCGCTTCAACAAATGCGTCGCCAGCCTCAAGGAGCGACCCTTCAGCCATGAGCGCGCGCGCGCGGCACTCGCGTGACTTGGGAACATCTCCGGCCGCGCGATACGCCTGCGCAGCCTGTTTGAGCAGGAACGCATCACCTCGTGCGACACCTTCATCTTCGAAGAGGCGCGCATTCTCAAGAGGGTCAGCAAACGCTTCGCGCGAGAGATCTTCTGGCTTCCCCGCAGTCATTCCCTCTATGGCCTGAGCCCACACCTCACGGCCATTCTTGATCTTTGACAGCATTTCACTCTCGCTGGCCTCGTCCTGCATACAGGCCCACAGTTTGGCAAACCCCAAGTCGGTGTCCACGATGACGAGGCGACGCTTTGCGCGACTTACTGCGACGTAAAGCCGATTGATGAAGTATTGGAGCGGTAGTGCTTGGTCAGGTGTCGCCCCTGCCGGTGCCGCTCTTCCGTGTAGCGACGCTACAAAATCTGTGTCTGCTGTCGCGCCGAATCCGTAGACCATGACCGCCGAGTACTCACATCCCTTTGCCCGTGCCGCACTAAGCACGTTCTGCGGTACGCCGTCGTCGATTCTGATGTGTTCCCGCAAAATGGGATCATTGACAACGAAGTCGTATTCCTCTCCTTCGTTGCACGGTACGATTACCACGAAGCCACTGTTGTCGCGATACTCCTTCCAAAATGCTGCATCGGTGGCGCGGTACCAGGTGACCGGCATCGAACCCGGTTCAGTGGTCCACGGCAACTGCGGCTTCAGATCTCGAAGAAGAAACAACGCGGCCCTGAACGCCTGGACATGATTCGTGAAACGAACGATGCGATGGGTTGATCGATAGTTGAATTTGAGTTCTCGATAGTTT
>JADKJT010000020.1 GCA_016720905.1 Gemmatimonadaceae bacterium
ACGAGTTCCAGCACGCGCACTCTGGGCGTCGGGAACAGCACATCGAATCGCTCGATGCGCGCATCGAATCCGTATGAGGCGAACTGCGCGCGCAACCACTCCGCATTGTCCTTGCCGTAGGGTGACCCCAGATGATGCGGGCGCGCGGACAAACGGCGCATGGCCTCGCGCATGCGCGCCGGTTCCGGAATGGCACGGAATTTCGTTTCCCATTCCCGCTGTGGCTTGGCCGACGCAGTGGTGAAGCCGCGCATGGGCGGGTCTTCGCGCGGGGTCGCCGCGGGGAGAAGGAACAGCAGCGCGGCGGGCAGTGCGAAGGCAAAGGCGTGACGGCGCATGGCGGGATGGTGCAATGGGGAAGTGGGGTTGGCTGCCCTCCGATTATGGCGTGGCTCCACGCGGTACGCCATGGCGTCAGAAGCGATCGGCGTTCATCACCTTCGCCCAGGCTGCCACGAAGTCCTGCACGAACTTCTGCTGTGCATCATCACTCGCGTACACCTCCGCGAGTGCGCGCAACTGGGAGTTGGACCCGAAGACGAGGTCCACCCGCGTGCCCGTCCACTTCACATCGCCTGTGACACGGTCGCGTCCCTCGAACACATCGCCGGACTCGGACATCGGCTTCCATGTGGTGCGCATGTCCAGCAGGTGCACAAAGAAATCGTTGGTCAGCGTCTCCGGTCGGTCGGTGAATACGCCGTGCCTGGACTGGCCATGGTTGGCATTCAGCACGCGCAAGCCACCCACCAGCACCGTCATCTCGGGCGCCGTCAGCGTCAGGAGCTGCGCCCTGTCGACCAGCAGCGCTTCGGGCGACGCGGTGTACGCCGTCTTCTGGTAGTTGCGGAACCCGTCGGCCTGCGGTTCGAGCACGCCGTACGCCTCCACATCCGTTTGTTCCTGCGACGCATCCATGCGGCCAGGCGTGAACGGCACCACCACGTCGAAGCCGGCCTTCTTTGCGGCCTGCTCGATCGCGGCGCACCCGCCCAGCACGATCAGATCGGCGAACGAGACTTTCTTGCCCCCGGTCTGGGCAGTGTTGAACTCCTTCTGGATGGTCTCGAAAGTCTCCAGCGCGCGTGCCAGCTTGCTCGGCTGATTCACGTCCCAGTTCTTCGCCGGCAAGAGACGAATGCGCGCCCCGTTGGCGCCACCGCGCTTGTCGGAACCACGAAACGTCGACGCAGACGCCCAGGCGGTGGACACCAGCTGGGAAATGGACAACCCCGACGCCAGGATCTTCCCCTTGAGTGCGCTGATGTCCTTGGCATCGATCAGGGCATGATCAACAGCGGGAATGGGATCCTGCCAGATCAACTCTTCTGCGGGAACCAGCGCGCCGAGGTAGCGCGTGCGGGGGCCCATGTCGCGGTGCGTCAGCTTGAACCAGGCGCGAGCATACGCATCAGCCAGAAGCGCAGGGTCCCGGTGAAAGCGCGTGGAGATCTCGCTGTAGACCGGGTCCATACGCATCGCCATGTCTGCGGTTGACATCGCCGGCAGAACCTTCTTGCCTGGCCGATGTGCATCAGGGACGATCGCCGCCTTCTCTTTGTCGGTGGGCTCCCAGATCCAGGCACCGGCGGGGCTCTTCACCAGCTCCCACTCCCAGCCGAAGAGGGTGTCGAAGTACCCGGTATCCCACGTGATCGGATTCGGCGTCCACGCGCCTTCGAGGCCGGAGGTGGTGGTGTGCTCGCCCTTGCCGCTGCCATACGCGTTCTTCCAGCCGAGCCCCTGCTCTTCTATTGGCGCACCTTCGGGCTCAGGACCAACGAGGGCTGGGTCGCCAGCACCATGCATTTTGCCGAACGTGTGTCCGCCGGCGACGAGCGCGACAGTCTCCTCGTCGTTCATGGCCATGCGCGCGAAGGTCTCACGGATATCCTTGGCCGATGCCAGCGGATCCGGTTTACCGTTCGGCCCTTCCGGGTTCACGTAAATCAGCCCCATCTGGACCGCAGCCAACGGATTCTCGAGTTCCCGTTCACCGGCGTATCGCTTGTCCCCAAGCCACTCGGCCTCGGAACCCCAATAGATGTCCTGCTCGGGTTCAAAGACGTCCGCGCGACCGCCGGCGAAACCGAACGTTGTGAATCCCATCGACTCCATCGCGACGTTGCCGGCGAGGATCATGAGGTCGGCCCACGAAATCTTTTTACCGTACTTCTGCTTGAGTGGCCACAGCAACCGGCGGGCCTTGTCCAGATTCCCGTTGTCGGGCCAGCTGTTGAGTGGCGCGAAGCGCTGTGTGCCCGACGAGGCGCCGCCGCGGCCATCTGCCGTGCGATACGTGCCGGCGCTATGCCACGCCATCCGGATGAAAAGCGGGCCGTAGTGCCCGTAGTCGGCCGGCCACCACTCCTGCGAATCGGTCATCAGCGCGGTCAGATCTTGTCGAAGGGCCTCGAGGTCGAGCGTTTTGAACGCTGCCGCGTAGTCGAAGGCCCCGCCCATTGGATCGGACACCGGTGAATGCTGGTGGAGGATCCCCAGGTTCAACTGATTCGGCCACCAGTCACGGTTTGACCTGCCCCCGGCAATCGCCGCCTTGGAGGCGCCCTGCATGACCGGGCACTTGCCCTCATTCCCACCAGTATTTGCGTTCATCGAGATCTCCGATATTGGCTACTTTGTTGAAACCGCCGTGACGACAACTGACGATAAATCTACCGAATGTCGATCCGCTTTCAGACCCTGATGGCGACCTCGCCGCACGACACCTAGCGCGATTCATGGCTGCCACCATCGATCATCTCCGATCTGACCACGCCGTGCGGGTGCTCCGCGATTTCACCGACGCGCGCGGAACACCGCACCGCGCCGGTGAAACAGGCATCATTCGCGGAATGGGCCTGGATACGGCGCACATGGAGATCTGGATTGAGTGGGAGCACAATGGCGCGCTCGATCGGATGCGTTTCGCGCTGAGCTCCACCATCGGTCCAGGCAACGGACGGATGCGCGAGTATTTCGAACTTGGCGACGTCGATCCCGGCGAGGTGCCGGTGCCTCCGCCAGCGCCACAGCGGGCAGTCGAGCCGGCACCACGCCCACAGCCATTCGCCGGCCGCCATCCGACCGCCGGAACCAACCTGGGACCATCCGCCGTAGCCTGCGACTGCGATGCCGCGCTGCACCGGCCGGTGTTGGTCGAAGGTGCGGGCGTCAACGCCTGCCTGCGTTGCGGCACGGTCACGTGCACGCACAGCATCGGCGACGACGGTCGGCACACCGGCGATTCGTGGCACGCCTACATTGCCGACGCCGTGTCGGGCCCGCTGCTCGACTGGCTATCGCGATGGCCGCGCGTCACGGTCCGACACCGCCTTGTGAATCGCTGGCCAACGCCCGCCGGACTGAGCCAACACGACATCATCTACCTCCCCGCCGACGCGCGCTGCGCCACAGCGGCCGAGGTGACCGAGCTGGAAAACGCCTGGCGGGGGCACGAGCCCGATTTCCCCACTCAGCGTCCGCCCGACAATCTCCCGACCACGATGCAGGCCTTCGCGCAGTTTGCCACTGCACTCCGACTCACGCCCGCCAGCGAGCTCTCGCAACTGATGGCATCGGCCGAGCCGCGCAATCCGGCGAGCGCGCTGGCCGTCTCGCGCTTGTTGCAGCGCACTGATGCGTTCGAGGTGATGGTGGCGGCGTTACGCAGCGCTGACGTGGTATGGCAGAGCGCCGGTGCCGCCATGGCGCAGGCCGCGCGGCCGATGGACCCACGACTGCCGGACGTGCTGGTCGAGATCATGAACGGCCTGTCGCTCGAACTGATGCCGCATGTGCCCGGTCGTATCGCGAGCGGCATGCGCGTTGAAGAATTGCTGGTGGTGATCGCGGATCATCAGATCACCACCGACGCGATGCTGTCGGCGTTACCGAAATTGCAGCGTCGGGTTGCGCCCCTCGACGCCGGACTCGCCAGCAACATCGGCGTGGTGCTGCGCGAACTGCACGGCATCCCACCGGCGCGTGTGGGTTTCCCCTTTTAGGCGTTCGGTTCGCGCGGTGGAGTTTCGCGCCGCAATGGCGGGCACGGCGTTGTACGGCTAGAACAGCACCGCCGCCATTCGCCGTCGCCAGTCCCGCACCAGCGCATCATCTTCGATCACCTGAAACGCCTCCACCAGCGCTGCCCGCGCCGGGCTTTCCTCGTCGTGCCTTTCCTCCCGCAGCAGCTCCAGCAATTGTTCCAGCCCCGCCACCCGGTCGCCGTCCAGCACCATACGCACGGCAGCGGCGTGTCGCGCATCATTGGTCTCGCCATCGGCTCGACGCTGCAGCGCCAGTCGAGCGCGGGCCCGCACCGCCTTCGGGTCGAGGTACATCGTTGACGGAAGCACCTCCAGCATACGCGCCGCCTCATCGAGCGCTCCCGTTGCCAGCAGCGCCAATGCCAACTCCAGCTTCAGCGAGTCACGTGTCGGCGTTGCCGACATGGCGGCCCGCAACTGCGCCACACGCTCGACCGGATCATCAGACAGCACTGTCTGCGTCGCGCCGCCCACCTCAATGCCGTGCTGCGCCAGAAACGCCCGGATCCGTCCCTCCGGCAGCGCCCCTTGGAATCCCGTGAGGGCCGCCCCGTCCTTGAACAGCGTCACCGTCGGGATTGAACGAATCTGGAACTGCGTGGCGAGTGCCGGCTCCTTTTCCGTATCGATCTTGACCAATTCAAAACCGCCGGAATACTCTGTCGCCAGCTTTTCCAGAATGGGGCCCAGCGCGCGACACGGACCGCACCACGCGGCCCAGAAATCCACCAGCACTGGCGTTTCGCGGGAACGTTCCACGACAGCCGACAGAAACTCCGCCGTCGTGACATCCCTTACGTGGGCGCTGTTCGCGTGTGCGGTCATGCATGCATTCTACATGAGCCCCTGAGCGCTGTCATCACCTCAAGCCGCCAAAGCGTCTCCTTCATGGCCAGTCAATCGCCTGTTTCGATCGTGAATGTCGGCTATCGCTCCACGAACTTCTGGGTGGTGTCGACCCGCGCCACGCGCTTCTTGATCGACCTCGGCTGGCCGGGACAGTTCGGCGCGCTCGAGGCGGAGCTCAAACGCAAGGGCGTGCCGCTGGCAGAAATCTCGCACGGGTTTGCGACGCATTTTCACATCGACCACGCCGGCGCCGCCCAGGATCTCAAGAACCGCGGCATGCGATTGATCGTCACGCCGGAGCAGGTGCCTTTCATCGACGGCATGAAACAGTTTGTGAAACCGACCGAATCGTACACCGACATACGGCTGACCGACAACATGGTCGTGGCGCTGCCGGACAGCCGCGCGTTTCTGTCCCAACTGGGGCTGAGCGGAGAGTTCGTGCACACGCCAGGGCACTCCGACGACAGCGTGAGTGTCTTGCTTGATAGCGGTGATGTGTTCACGGGCGATCTGACGCATCCGGCGTTCATCACGGACGCGGAGGCCGAGGTGACAAACGCCAGTTGGCAGGCCCTGCGCGCACGCGGCGCAACGACGGTGTACGCGGGGCATGGACCGGTGCGGCCGTTTCCGACCCTCTGATCTCGGCGATTTTCCTTCGAGCGTGCCAACGATTGCCCGTCAGGGCCCGATCGACCGGATATGCCGCCATCTGACCTGTCGCCACCACGCGGGTTTCACCGTAGCTTTCCCGGTCGTCGCCCGCCTCCCCTCCCGCCCATGAGGTCTCCCGTGAGTGTTCTGTCTCGTCGTGACTGGCTGCGCAACACCGGACTTGGACTCGGCGCGAGCGTCGCGCTCCCCGGACTCCTGCCGGCCTCGGAGATGGCGAGGGTACTGGGCGGCAACGTGGCCTACACCGACCTGCTGGCCCAAATGGAGCGCGACGTGAACACGGCGCGCCGGGCGGCGGGGCCCATTCGGCTGATGTACAACGAGAATCCGTTCGGCATGTCGCCCAAGGCGAAAGACGCGCTGATGGGGAGCTGGACGCAGCACGCGTGGTATGTGCCGCCCATTCATGAGGAAGTGCAACACACCTTTGCGAAACATGTGGGCGTGCCCGCCGATCACGTGCTGGTCACTCAGGGGTCCAGCGAAGTGCTGAGCGTGCTGGCGTTGGCGTACAACATGGAAGGCGGCGAGATCGTCGCGCCGTGGCCGACGTTCGAGGATCTGCCGCGCTGGGGCGACACGCTCAAGGCCAAGGTCCATCGCGTGCCGCTCAACCAGTACCTAGATCACGACCTGTACGCCATGGACGCGAAGGTTGGCAGCGGCACCAAGCTCGTGTTCGTCTGCAATCCCAACAATCCGACGTCCAACCTCACCGAGGACACGTCGCTGCGTGACTTCGTGTCGAGTGCCGCCAAGCGCACCACCGTGGTGGTCGATGAAGCGTACATCGATTTTGTGGACCGGCCCGGCCACAAGTCGATGGTCGATCTCGTGCTCAAGGGCGAGTCGGTGGTGGTGTCGCGTACGGCCAGCAAGATCCACGGATTGGCCGGATTGCGCTGTGGCTTCGCCATCGCGCGCCCCGACATCATCGCGCGGTTGCAACAGTATGTGAGCGGCGATCCCAACGTATTCGGGCAACTGGCGGCCAACGCGTCCTTGCAGGACGTGGAGTATCAGACGTTCATCAAGCAGAAGAACCGCGAAGGACGGACCATGTTGCTGGACACGCTGGCCACGCTGGGCCGCAAGGTGGCACCGTCGCAAACCAACTTCGTGTTCTTCCACACGGGCAAGGAGATCCGGCCGGTGCAGCAGTACTTCCTGGCCAAGGGATTTGTGGTGGGTCGCGCGTTTCCGCCGTACAACGACTGGTGCCGGGTCAGCGTCGGCACGCCCGATGAGATGAAGCAGTTCTGCGCGGCGTTGCCGGGGTTGTTCGCTTAATACCGACGAATGACACACCCCGCGCTCGAACGCGCGCAGTATCACGCCCGACTCCATCTTGATCGCCTCGACTCCCTCCCGGTCGCGCCGGTCGTTTCGCGCGACACGCTCCTCGCGCGCTTCGACATTCCGCTCGGTCGTACGGGGATCCCGGCGGCGCAAGTCATCGACGACCTCGCACGGGCCGCCGAGGGCGGGCTGGTCAACAATACCGGCGCACGATTCTACGCCTGGGTGATGGGTGGCACGCTGCCCTCGGCGCTCGCGGCCGAGTGGCTCCTCACCGCCTGGGATCAGAATGCGGCCATCTATGCCACCTCGCCCGCCGCCTCGGTGGTGGAAGAGGTGGCCGGCAAGTGGCTCCTTGACCTGTTCGGCTTGCCCGCGACGGCGTCGTTCGCATTCACAACCGGCTGTCAGATGGCGCACTTCGTGGGCATGCTGTCGGCGCGGGACCACGTGCTGCGCTCCGCCGGATGGGATGTCGGGACTCAGGGACTTGCTGGCTCGCCACCCATTCGCGTTCTCGTGAGTGCGATTCGCCACGTCTCGCTTGACCGTGCGTTGCGATACGCGGGTATCGGCGCGCAACAGCTGGTAGTGTTGCCGGCAGACACCAACGGCGCCACCACGCCCGCCGTACTCGAAGCAGCGCTCAAATCAGGGAGCGGACCGACCATTGTGGGTCTCAATGCGGCCGACCTGAACACCGCCGCGTTTGACAACTTTCGCGAGTTGGTGCCGCTGGCGCAGTCCCATAATGCCTGGGTGCACGTGGACGGTGCCTTCGGATTGTTCGCGCGCTCGAGCGCCCAGTATGCCGAGCTGGTGGACGGCATCGAATTGGCGGACAGCTGGGCCACCGACTGCCACAAGTGGCTCAATGTGCCGCAGGACTGCGGCTTTTCCGCCGTGCGGCACGCCGACGCGCACCGCCGAGCCTTTACCATCCACGATTCCTACTTCGTGGCGGAGAAGGAAGCGCGCGATGAAATCGATTGGTCGCCCGAGTGGTCGCGTCGCGCGCGCGGTTTTGCCACGTATGCCGCGCTGCGTGAACTGGGCCGCGATGGCGTGGGTGCCATGATCGATCGATGCTGCGATCAGTGTGCAGCATTGGTGCATGGCATCGGCGCGCTGCCCGGTGCCGAAATCGTGTCACCGGCCCGCCTCAACCAGGGACTCGTGCGCTTCCTCGACCCGCGGATGGGGGCCACCGAGGAAGACCATGACGCGCACACCGATTATGTCATCACGCTGATCAACCGCGGTGGCGAGGCCATGTTTGGCCCGGTGACCTGGCATGGGCGGCGGGCGATGCGTGTGTGCGTGGTGAACTGGCAGACTGATGCCGTGGCGGTGGCGCGCACGATCGCCGCCGTGCAGCAGGCCATCGAATTGGGATCACGGCCCGGGCAATAGCCCAGCCGCGTCCGACAGCTATCAACTATCCCGCCCCAATCGCCTGCAGCAACGACGTGGCCTCGTCATGCTGTTGGTAGCCCTGACTGCGGGCGCGAGCATTGAAATCGTCAACCAGCGTGCGCAGGCTTTTCCCGTCCGGCGCCGTAACCTCGGGATCGACACCGTGCGCGAGGAACCAGCGCGCCATCTCCCACTGGCCCTCGTAGGCGGCACTCATCAACGCCGTCCAGCCTCGCCGATCGGCACGCGCCGCGCGCTTGTTCACATCAGCGCCATGCGCCAACAGCAACTCGGCTTTGGCGACGGTCATGTTCACGCTGAACAACGCGGGCTGGTCATCGGCCCAGTCGCGCGCGTTGGCGTCGGCGCCGTGGCTCAGGGCCGTCTCCAGCAGGACGTTCTGATGATCGCCGGCATTGCTGGCAATTGTCGCCGCCCAGTCGCCGCCTGATTCTACGGCATCGGCGGCATACGGGACACCGTTGTCCAGCAGACCGCGAACGATGGCGACATCCGCTGGCCTGGCGTACATCCCCATGGCCTTGTGGACGGCGTGACCCAGGAGCGTGCGGCCATACTTGTCGCGCGCAGAACAATCGAGCTCGGCACCGCGCACCAGCGCCATCACCTTGACGGGGTCGCCGCGATCGATGGCGCGGGCGATACGGGTGATGGCGGAACTCTGAAACGCACCCTGGCCGCGTCGGGCGATGGCCCGCATGCCCTTGCGTAGCGTGCCGCGCGCCAACATGCCGAGCATGACCAGAAATGGCAGAGTCGCAAGCAGCGAACCGGCGACAATCGTGGCACGCGAGTGCGTCAGTGTGCCCCACAACAACGTACCGCCAATCAGCAGCACAACCGGCGCGAGCACGGCGCCAAACGCCGTACCAAGTCCGCGCCCAGCCGCATCGTCACCCACGTTGCGCGAGGTGAGCAGCCCGATCACGAACAGGAGCTCGACGGCAACACAGCCCCAACCGATGATCAGAAGCGTGCGAACGGGCATGTCGTCAAGACTCACGGCACGATCGTCGCGCTCTTGTCCATCAGCTGCCGCGCAAAATACGTGTACCCCAGTGCCGTGGTATGCGCCTGCTGCTCGGCGTTGGCGCCCGCGCCGTGGCCGCCTTCAATCACCTCGTAAAACAGATACGGCAACCCAAGGTCGGCCATCTTCGCGGCAAACTTGCGCGCGTGCTGCGGCCCCACCCGGTCGTCCTTCGTGGTGGTCCAGATGAACGGCGTGGGGTACTTCACGCCCGCCTTGAGATTCTGCAGCGGCGAGATGCCAGCCAGAAACGCGCGCTCGGCGGGAATGGACACACTGCCGTACTCGCCGACCCACGACGCGCCGGCGGCAATCTGCTCATAGCGCATCATGTCCAGCAGTGGCACCGCGATTTGTACCGCATTCCACAGCTCCGGATGCTGGTTCATCTCGACGCCCATCAGCAAACCGCCGTTCGATCCACCCACGATGCCAAGTCGCCGGGGACTGGTGATCTTGCGCGCGATCAGGTCCTGCCCCACGGCGGCAAAGTCGTCGTAGATCACCTGCCGTTTGGTCTTGAGCCCCGCCTCATGCCACGCCGGACCAAACTCGCCGCCGCCGCGAATGTTGGCCACGACATACACGCCGCCTTGCTCAACCCACAGCTTGCCGGCGTTCGCATCGTAGTGCGGCGTAAGCGACACTTCAAAGCCGCCGTACGCAGTGAGAATGGTGGGGTTCGAGCCGTCCAGCTTCATCCCCTTGGGGTGCGTGATGAAGTACGGCACCTTCGTGCCATCCTTCGACGTCGCTTCATACTGCTCCACCACACTGCGTGACGCGTCGAACCGCGGTGCCAGCGTCTTCACCTGCACCGCCGATGACTGCGCGGCATCGGCCAGCCACACGCTGTTGGGGGTCAGGTAACCGGCCACGCTGATGAACGCGCGATCGCTGCGGATGTCGGCGCTTCCGATATCGGTGGCCACATTGTCGGGGAGCGTCATGGCAGAATGCGTCCACGTGCCCTGAGGGGTGCGCGTGAACACCATCACACGACCCTTCACATTCTGCGTGACGCCAACCAGCAATCGCGTGCGCGTCGCCGAGGCACCATCCACCGATTCACGCGGCCCCGGCTCGTAAATCGCCACCGGTGACAGCGCAGTCGGCGTTTTCATGGCATTGGCCACATCGAATGAAGCCAGTGAACCAGCGCGGATGGTGGTCGCGCCCGCTGTCCACGCTTCCGACAGTCGGACCACCGCCTGGCCGTCGACAAGATCCACCGGTGACGCCTTCGCGGGCATGTTCAACCGCGCCACATCTTTCGCGCGCACCACGTAGTGCTCGGACTCGAAGAAGCTGACACCGCGACGAATGAAGCTCACGCGATGGCCGGCCCCGTCCACCGCCGTGAACGGACTCACGCTGACGTCTTTCGGGACACCACGGAAAATCTCGAGGGCGCTGGACAGCGATTGTCCGCGCGCCAGGCGCTTCACGATGTACGGGTAGCCCGACGCAGTCACTTCGCCCGTCTTCCATTCCCGCGATACCAGCAGCGTGTCACGTCCCATCCACGCCACGTCCTGCTTGCCCTTGGGAAGGGAGAAACCGTTCTTCACGAAGGTGCGCGTGGCAACATCAAACTCGCGCACCGTCACCGCGTCTTCACCGCCGTCAGAGAGCATCAACAGGCACCGTGTCTCGGCGGGGCGCACACAATCGGCGCCGTGCCACACCCAATTCGCTTTTTCCGTTTTCGCCAGTGCATCGAGATCCAACACCGTGGTCCATACCGGCGACGCGGTGCGGTAGCTCTCCAGTGTGGTCTTGCGCCAGATGCCGCGCACATGCGCCGCGTCCTGCCAGAAGTTGTACAGCGCACCGGCCATGAACGACGCGTTGGGGATGCGATCTTTCGCCTGCGCCATGGTGAGCGCGGATTTGTAGATGCCGGCAAAGCGCTGGTCTTTTTCCAGCACGCCGGCTGACTTGGCGTTTTCTGCCTTCACCCACGCCATGGCCCGGTCGCCGCTGACGTCTTCCAGCCAGCGATACGGGTCGGCAGCGGTGTCGGGGCGGGTGGGCTGCGCGGCGGACACGCGCGCCACGGCGCACGCGCAGAAAACGAACAGGGCAAGTCGACGCATGACGAATCCGGGAGGGGGAGACCGGAATCTACCGCGAGTCCAGTGTCGTTGCCGGCCCGCCCTACCTGATGCGAAGCGAAATCGTGAGCCGCTGCGTCGTCACCCGACCGCCGTTGAACCGCAACACGTCGGTGGGCGCAGCGATCACCCCGCCGCTGCTGGGAGAAGCCACAACGGTCACATCGTCACTGCCGCAGGCAAACGGACAGGGCGCGCACGACCCCCCGGCACCACAGGTCATGCTCAGGGCGTAGCGAATCTCGTAGCCGGCGCTGCGCACCTTGAACCCGATGCTTGGTGTCCATTCCATCCAGTGCTCGTGCTGCACCCGACTCGAATCGCGCACCTGATCGGTCTGACCAAGCCGGTACCGGATGGAATACACACCCAGTCCGAACTGAAAACCGAAGTGCGTGGCCGAATCGGTGGGCGGCGCCATGTGCTCAAACCCGAATCGCATGAGCGAGTTCGAGAACTGGAATTCATTGTCCACCGTGTGCCCGCCCTGCGGAATCCGCGCGCCGCGCACCGTCACCGTATCACGGGCCGCCTCGGCCCATGTCGTGCTGAACATCGGCTCCATGATCACGTCAAATCCGAAGGTGGCGTTGCGAAACGCGCGCGACATGCCGACACCGGCGTTGTAGGCCCACGTGTGCCCCGGATCCCGCGGCACGGTGATGACGTTGTTGATTTGATAGTCGGGAATCTTGGGATGTGAGAGTCGATTCACCGTGCCCAGCACACCCAGTTTCCACCCCTCCACGCCGACGGGCCGGGAATACTCGCTGTGCGCGCCCCACATGGAGGTGTAGTCGCGGTTGTGCTCACTGCGTTCGGCAACGTCGGTGAAGGTGTTTGGCGGCGCGAAACGCCTGAAGCCCGGCCAGTGCACATCGTGGGTCATGTCGAATCGACTGCGCAGGATCATCGCCTCGAAGTTCCGCCCCTCGCCCCATTCTCTGGTGAGGCCCACTCGCATGTCTGACGCCGAGCCGTTCTGCAGAATACGATCACTGCCGGAGTACAGCTGGTCGACGCCCTGCTCGGCCTCGAGCGTCGCGACATACGCCGACGCCGACGGCAAATCCCTTGTCGAGCGCGCGCGCGATCACGCCGGTGACATATTGATTGGACGCCGTGCGTTCGCTGAGCGGCGCATTCCACGTTAGTTGGGTGCGGTCCAGTTGCTGCATGGCAAACAGGCCGCCATACGCCCACTTCCCGCTGGAGCCGATGCCACTGATTGGGAGCGTGCGCCCGCCGCCACGCGCATCAGACTGATTGTGGAAATACGGCGCGACCGACAGCATCCCGGCTTTGAGCCGCATGGCCTTGGCAGGATTCACAAACGGGTCCAGCAGCGCATCATCCAGCGCGATCCGCACGCCACCCATCGCCGCCCGATCGGACGGGATGATGTCGAACTGTTGGCCCATCTGGACCGGAACGGTGCGCGGAGAGATTGTCTGTGCCGCCAATTCGCCGACAACGCCGACGTTGGTCACCAGCGACAGGGCGACGAGGACGACTGCGAAGGAATGGGAGTCGCGAATACGGTGCCAACGAAGCTGACGCATTGAATGTCTCCCGCCTGTTCAGTGTAGACCGACAATACCACGGTACGCAGTGGCGTCGCTCGTTGCTTATACCCTAAGAAACCTCGGAAGCGGGTTTGGAGTCACCTCGGACACCGTCGTCCGAAATCCGCCGACTTCGCCCGAACAGTCGCGCGTCGCCAAGCGTTTGCGCGGTGGCCTCGAATTCCGGCATCGGCCCTCGCCACCGCAAGGCTTCGACCTCTCCAAATAGCGGTGCGTCAATGCGCAGCGTGGCCAACTGCTTGAACAACAACGCGTCGTGCTGATGCGCGCCGAGAATATCGGGCGCGAACGACTCGATCGGGCCGTGCCGCATGAGCAGTCGCGCCGCCGTTTTCGCACCGATGCCCGGGATTCCGGGATATCCATCGGCTGAGTCGCCAACCAACGCCAGGTAGTCCGGGATCAACATGGGAGGAACACCGAATTTCTCCAGGACACCGGCTTCATCGCGCACGTTTCCGCTCTTGCGATCGACTTG
Organism: Gemmatimonadaceae bacterium; assembly: GCA_016720905.1. Taxonomy (NCBI): domain Bacteria; kingdom Pseudomonadati; phylum Gemmatimonadota; class Gemmatimonadia; order Gemmatimonadales; family Gemmatimonadaceae; species Gemmatimonadaceae bacterium. The sequence goes on from JADKJT010000020.1 coordinate 13,524, forward strand.
CACCACCCGCGTGCCGCGCACGCACTGGGAGAGATCCTTGTCCGGCGTCCAGATGTTCACGCGCTCCACGCGCGGGTCCAGCGCGGCCAGGTGTGCCGCCGAGGCGAGTGCATCGTCCGCTTCCAATTCCACCATGGGCCAGACCGCGACGCCCATGGCGCCGAGTGCGTCTTCCAGTGGATGGAGTTGCGCCCACAGCGCCGGGTCGATGCCCTCGCCCGTCTTGTACCCCGGCCACAGGTCATTGCGGAACGACTCGATGATGTGGTCGGTCGCGACACCGATATGTGTCGCACCGGTCTCGAGCATTTGCAGCACCGTATTGAGCACACCACGCGCGGCGCCAACCTGTGAGTCTTCGCCCTGGGCTCCTCGTCGGAGGCCGTAGAAATGGCGGTAGAGCTCGTACGTCCCGTCTATGAGATGGACGATCATGGTCGCTTGAGGATGGGATCGGCCCGCACGTCCACCATACTGCTGGCCCGTGCGGAGCCCACGCCAACCTCGATGCTGTATCGCCCGGCCCGCGCATCATCGAGCACTCCCGTCGCCCGCTCCGCCTGCAGATCCCACACCAGCGTGTTCACGCCTGCCATCACCGGCGCTTGCCACTGCCGTACCACGCGACCGGTTGAATCACTGACGCTCACGTTCGCCGTGCCGGCGACGACGGTGGCAATCTGCACCCTCGCGACGTTGCGACCACGCCGATCACCTGGCACCGTCTCCCACGGGAAATAGTCACTGATCACGCTGCGAGTCGGGAACACGTGCAACGGCATCGTTGGCGTCACGGTCGTCCGATCGCGAATGGGCACGAGGTCGAGAATCCACGCGCCGCGCCCGTACGTGCCAATCACCAATTCGTTGTCACGCGTCGGCACGGTGAGATCCTGCACCGGCGTTGACGGCAATGTGCCGCTCAGCGATTCCCACCACCCACCGCGATCGAACGAGACGTACACGCCGAGATCGGTCCCCACATACAACAGGTCGGCGTTGGCGGGATCTTCCTTGATGACGTTGACCGATTCCTGCGGCAGGTTGCCGGCAATCGAACGCCACGTGTGTCCCGTGTCGTTCGACACGAACAGGTAAGGTCGTGTATCGTCCTCACGGAATCCTGTGAAGCTCACATAGAGCGTGGCCGCGCTCTTCGCCGACGTGATCACACGACTCACCCACTTTCTCGGCAGCCCCGCGTCGATGCGCCGCCAGTTGGCACCATCATCCATCGTGAGCCACAGACGACCGCTTTCCGTGCCGCCCGCCAACATCCCCGGCACCAGCGGCGATTCCGTGAGCATGGTGAGGGCGCCCGTTGGCACCACGGAACGATCAACGCCGGCCGAATCACCCAGCTGCGGACTGACCGCCGTCCACGTGGTGCCGCGATCAGTGGTTTTCAGCACGCGGTTGCCGCCCGCATACAACGTGCGCGGATTGTGCGGAGAAATGAAGAACGGCGTGTACCAGCTGAATCGCAGCGGCGGCGCCCCGCGTGGCAACTGCGGACGAATGTTCTCACTCGAGGGCCCGCCGCTCAGAATGGACGCGCCCGTGATGTCCATGCGCATCATCGCGCCGTTCTGGTGCTCGTAGTACACGAACCGATCGTCGGTGGGATCGGGCAGCGTCACGTAGCTGTCACCGCCGGTCCAGCGATCGAGATACACACTGCGCCACGGATCGGGGACGGCATCATCCAGCGACGCGGTACTGGGTCCAAACAGCGCCGCGTCGTCCTGCGTGCCGGCGAATATGCGATAGGGCGTCTTGTCATCCGTGGCCACGAAATACATCTGCGACACCGGGATGTTGTTGAGGTGCAGCCAGCTGGCGCCGGCGTCGTACGACATGAACAACCCGCCGTCATTTCCCAGCAGCAGGCGGTCGGGGTTGGTCGGGTCGATCACCAGCTCATGATGGTCGAGATGCAACGATCGACCCTCGGTGTCGTGCAGCCGCAAAATGCGATCACCCAGTCGCCGCCAGGTGGCGCCGCCATCAAACGACTCGAACCCCCGATTGCCCATGATGTACACGTGCTGTGCATTGCGCGGGTCCACGCGCACATCGGTGAACTTCCAGCCGTACACACCGAACACCTCATACAAGTCGTCGGTGTTCACCTTGCGCCAATGCTCGCCCAGGTCGGCCGACCGATACACCTCGCCGCCCACGTATGGCCGGTCCTTCACGGTGGTGGGCGCCCGATTGTCGAGGAACAGGTACAGCACGTTGGGCGCGCCCGGTGTCACGTCAACGCCCGATCGCCCCACCACGCCCGTTGGCAATCCTGACGTGATGTGCCGCCAGGTGGCGCCGCCGTCGCGCGATTTGAACAACCCGCCTCGCGTGCCGGCCTCAATCTGCCAGGCCCACGCGTAAAGCGTGTTGGGATCCGACGGATCCATCGCCAGGTCCACCACACCGGTGCTGTCGTCAACGAACAACACGTGCGTCCAATGCACTCCGCCATCCACCGTGCGAAACACGCCGCGTTCCTTGTTGGCAGTCCACTGCCGCCCCATGGCCGCGACGTACACGATGTTGGGATTGGTGGGATGGATCAGCACCTTGGCGATGTGATGCGTCTCGCCGAGTCCCATGTGGGTCCACGAGTCGCCGCCATTGGTGGACTTGAAGACACCTGTGCCCGGATACGCATAGCCGGAGAAGCGCGGCTGCGCCTCACCCGTGCCCACCCACACGGTATTCGGATGACTGCGGGAGACCGCGACATCACCGATCGCGAACGAGCTCTCGTGCTCGAAGATCGGCCGCCAGGTGAGTCCGTTGTTGACCGTCTTCCACAGATTGCCTGACCCGACACCAGCGTAAATCGTGCCGGTGTTGCCGGGCGGAATGGCAATCGCCTCCACGCGCGCGCCGATCTTGACGGGGCCGGCCGCACGCCAGGCAAGTCCGCGATACCACGAATTCTGCGCCAGCGTCTTGTGCGCCGTCCAGGCCGCAGCGCGCTCGGCGGCGCTGGTGGGCTGCGCCGAAAGGGCGACGGGCAGCAGCGCCGCCGCACACATCATCCAAACCGATTGTTTCAGCACGTTGCCCTCGCGCATGCCGCACGCACTCCCTGGTGAAGTTCGCGGTGCCTGACCGCGTTGTCCGAGTATGGTGCGCGCACTCACGCGGCGCCATATGTTGAACGTCCACCGCCAGGGCGCAAACGGGCGGACTCACCTCAGTGCGGAGCCAGGATGAGCAAGTACTTCAGTGGTTTGCAGCGCGGGCTGCAGTCAATGGGCGACGAACCAGACGGAGAGCGCTACGCCGTTGCCGGCATGGCGGTGACGTGCGCCCATTGCTCACACGACCGTTTCGTGGAAGGGCGCGCGCAACTCAACACGGCGGGCATGACCTTTCTCAATCTGGACTGGGCGAATCGTTCGGCTGCGACCTTGACGTGCACCAATTGCGGACGGATTGAGTGGTTCCTCGCCGATCCCGAGGAAACCGCGTGACGCGAACTGACGCCGTGCTGCGATGCGGCTACTTCGCAGCCTGCGCCAACCGCGTCGCCTGCTCAATATCGGTGGCATGGAACTGATATTCCGGCAGCGCCTTCTTCAGCTCAGCGTCCTTGGCACTCAGGAACGTTTTCCACGCTTTGGCTGCCACAGCGGCTTCACCGCGCAACGTCGCGGTGCGCGCCGAGAGGGCCAGCCCGAGCAAGTGATTGGGTGATTTTTGCAAAATCGTGTCAGCCTGCGCTTTCGCGATATCGAGGTTCCCGGTTTCCGACGCCACACGGCCGTAGTCGTAACGCGCATCGGTATCCAGTTCGGCGCCCAATTGCTCGAAGCTGGTGAGCGCCATCGGCGCGAAGAACTGCGCGCTGTCCTTCTTGCCTTCTTCGACGTAGCGCATGATGCGATCGTACAACCGACTGGCGCGCTCACGCGGCGTCATGTTGCTGATATCCGGTGCGGCACCGCCACCACCACCGTTGGCAAACGGTGCCACCAGTGGTGACGCACCCGCCGACCCGCCGGCAGGGGCAGACGGTTCGGCACCCTTACCGACGAAATAGCCGACCACCGACACCAGGATCAGTGCGGCGACACCCCATGGGGCGTACATGGACAGTCGACCGGTAGAACTCGGCGCGGCGCTGGATGACAACGCACTACCCGGAGGGCCGCCAACCGCCGTCCCGCACTCATTGCAGAATCGTGCGCCCGCCGTCAACGCGGCACCACAATTCCCACAGCCACCAACGGAGAGTGCGGCACCGCACTGATTGCAGAACTTGCCCGAGGCGCGAGCGCCACACGAGGGGCATGGGGTCGAGGCCGGATTGCGATTTGTCATTCGGACAAGTTGCTCAACACCCGCGTGCTTGTACACCCCGCCGGGGGACGCGTGCGTGAAAATCAGCCCTTGCGGAGCACGTGCCGCAATCGCAGCTGCTCCTCGCGCTCCCGCTCCTCCAATTGACGGCGGACGGCGCTGATGCTCGCGGTCAACGAGGGGGCCACCCGCTGTTCCAAGGTGCGCAACCGCCGATTGGCCTGCGCCAGGGCTTCGCCCAGGCGGCGCATCCGCTGCTCCCGCGGCGCGGCGTCGATCAGCAGCTCCACCAATCGTTCGAAGCGCTCCGCCGTGTCGGCGGCCGAGGGACCCGTGATGGCCGGCGCCAGACCCCGCGCATCGATGGATCGCGTCACCGGTGACCGGTCGATCACATCGTCGACGGCAATACCCCACACCACCGCCGTGCGGAGCTCGACCTGCGGTTCGTGGCGTGGCATGGCCATCACCCGAAGCCCGTGCGCTCCGTGGATGGCCAACGCATCGGCCAGCGACAGGCTGGCCTGCGTGATCGCTTCCGTCATTTCCGAGCGAAAGGCCACCGCTGGCCGTGCCGCCGCAAACAGTTCGATGACCAGCGCCTCGCGTTTGCGACGCGTCAGCGCCACGCCCCGATGCACGCGCGCCAGTTCGCGCCGAGCGCGCAACAGATTCATGCGGGTGGGTGCCAGACGGCGGGAGGTCATGCGGTCGACTCGGTGATTGGCGTCACTGTCGCTGGCCGCGACGCGTGATGCGCCTTCCATGTGGCGTCAGACAGCCGCAGCAGATCGTCGCGCGGCAACGCGTCCAGCAGACGCCAGCCCACAGTGAACGTCTCGTCCAGCGAGCGACGCGCGTCCTGACCAATGAACTCGCGCTCAAAGGCCTCGGCAAATACCAGCGCGCGTCGATCGCTGGGCGGCAATCCCGACTCGCCGACAATGGCCGCCATCTCGCGTGCCTCCCGCCCGCGCGCGTACGAGGCATACAGCTGATCGCTCCATTCGCGATGCTCGGCACGCGTGCGATCGCTGCCGATGCCGCCACTCATCAGGCGTGACAGCGACGGCAGCACGTCGATCGGCGGCACGACACCGCGTCGATGCAACTCGCGACTGAGCACGATCTGCCCTTCGGTGATGTACCCCGTGAGATCGGGAATCGGGTGCGTGATGTCATCGTCGGGCATGGTCAGAATCGGGATCTGCGTGATCGACCCCGGTTTGCCTTGAATGATGCCGGCGCGTTCGTACAACGAGGCCAGATCGGTGTACATGTAGCCCGGATAGCCGCGACGCCCGGGGATCTCTTCCCGTGCGGTGGCGATTTCACGCAGCGCTTCGCAATAGTGCGTCATGTCGGCCATCACCACCAACACGTGCATGCCGCATTCGAACGCCAGATATTCCGCACAGGTCAGCGCCAGGCGCGGGGCGTGCAGGCGCTCCACCGCCGGGTGCGCCGCCTGATTGAGGTACAGCACCGTGCGCGGTAATGCACCACTCGCTCGCACCCGTTCCAGGAACTCCTGCGTCTCGCGCGCCGTGATGCCGATGGCGGCGAACACCACCGCGAACGGTTCGTCGTGCGGCGCCCGGGCCCACTCCACAATGCGCGCCGCGATTTCCAGACCGGGGAGACCGGGACCGGAAAACACCGGCAGCTTCTGCCCGCGCACCAACGTGTTCATCGCGTCGATCGCGCTGATGCCGGTTTCGATGAAGTCGCGCGGACGCGCGCGCCGCACGGGATTGATGGGTGCGCCGTCGATCGGCCGCAAGGCGTCGCCGATGGGGGCAGGCAAGCCATCCACTGGTGCGCCGTGGCCGTCCAGTGCCCGACCCAGCAGCTCGCGCCCCACCACCGCCGTGGCGCTTTCACCGGTGAGCACCACTTCCACACGATCGGGCGCGAGACCCACCGTGGCATCCAGCAGCTGAATCACGGTGGTGCGTTCACCCGCGTCGATCACTTGCCCGCGCCGATCGAGTTGGCCGGGCTGCCGCACGATCACCGATTCGCCAAGCGCGACACGACGTGTCTGTTCCAGAAACAGCAGCGGCCCGCCAGCGCCGGCTGCGCCGCGATGCGTGACTTCGGTGCGCATGGTCATACGGTTGCTCCATCGCGCAGCGCAATCAGCGCGCGTCGCGCCGGCACGAGGTCGAACTGCGCAAAGGGCTTGCCGCCCGCCAGATGCGCTTCACCGGCGCGCAACGTCTCCAGTGCGGCCTGCGCCATCTGCCACGTCTTCTGCGGCGAGGAGATCGCATCCGCCGTGTTGAACACATTCTGTCGCAACAGCACCTCGCGCACCATCGCCGCCGTATCCATCACCAGATGATCGTGATCCTCCAGCGCATCCGGACCCACCAGCCCCGCGATATCCCGTAGTTCGCGCTCCTGTTGGAGCAACGCCAGCAGTTCGCCGCGCATCCGCGCCCAACCCGCGCCCCCGTGTTCGTCAAACCACGCCGACACCGAGTTCGCGTACAACGAGAAGCTCGTGTCCCAATCCACCGCCGGATAATGACGCTGATGCGCCAACGCGGGATCGAGCGCCCACAACGCGCCGGTCACCCGTAAGGCCGCCTGCGTCACGGGCTCGGAGAAGTCGCCGCTGGGCGGCGAAATGGCCGCAAGAATCGTGACGGCTCCTTCGCGCGCTGGCGTGCCCAGCACACGGGCACAGCCGGCGCGTTCAAAGAACTGTCCCAGTCGACTGGCGAGATAGGTGGGATAGCCCTCCTCACCCGGCATCTCCTGCTGACGCGCGCCCATCTCGCGCAACGCCTCCGCCCAGCGTGACGTCGAGTCGATCATCAGCGCCACGCGCTGCCCCTGATCGCGGAAATACTCGGCAATGGTCACGCCGAGGTAGATCGACGCCTCGCGCGCGGCGACCGGCATGTTTGACGTATTCACCACCAACACCGCCCGGTCCATCACATGTTGCCCGGTGCGCGGATCGATCAGCTCGGGAAACTCGGTGAGCACGTCGGTCATCTCGTTGCCGCGCTCTCCGCATCCGACATACACCACCACATCGGCTTCGGCGTATTTGGCCAGCGACTGCTCGATGATGGTCTTGCCAGTGCCGAATCCCCCAGGCACGGCGGCACTGCCGCCCTCGGCAACCGGAAAGAACAGGTCGAACACGCGTTGTCCAGTGACAAATGGCCGAGACGACGGCAGTCGCTCGATGACCGGACGCGGCGTCCGCACCGGCCACGCGTGCGAGAGGCGCAACGCGGTGCCGTCGGTCAACGTCCCAAGGGGATCGATCACGCGGTAGTCGCCGGAGTCGAGCGCCGCGATGGTACCGGACACGCCCGGTGGCACCAGAATGTGATGCGTCATCGTGCCCTCGGCGACCGTGCCCAGCACGTCACCAGCACGCACAACGTCGCCGACATGCCGTGCGGCATCGAAATGCCAGCGCCGATCGCGATCAAGCATGTCGGCCCGCGCGCCCGGGGCGATGAAATCACCGGTGGCATCGGCCACCCGGGCCAACGGACGCCCGACGCCATCCAGCACAGCTCCCAGCAATCCGGGCCCGAGTTGCGCCGTGAGCGACACGTTGGCGGCTTCCACCGGTTCACCGATGGCCAGACCCGTCGTGTCCTCGTACACCTGCAGCGTGGTCACATCGCCGCGTTGCCGAACCACTTCGCCCAGCAGCCGCCGTTCGCCCACGAACGCGATTTCAAACAGCGCCGCCTGCATGGGCGATGCCTCCACCAGCGAGCCGGCGGCGCGCACAATACGCGCGGGCGCGACAGGCGTTGAAGCCGCGTGCGTCGTCATTGCAGTCGCACCCGATAACCGATTGCCCGTCGCAGCAGGTCGAGGATGTAGTCTTCTGCACCCCGCTCCGCTGGCACAAAGGCCGCACCCGGTATGGGCACGATGATCGGCAGGGCGCGCTTCTCCAGCGCACGTTTGATCACGTCGGGCGCCGCGTCAAACACGGTGTGCTCGATGAGAAGAATTCCGGTATCTGCACGATTGGCGGCCAGTTCGAGCCGCTCCCCCACGGTCGTCGCCTCATCACCGGGACTTATCTCGTCGACCAGCAACCCGGCCAGTCGAAGGCCCGGGGCGAGTGCCGGCGACGTGGCGGCGCGCACAAGGAGTTTCATGCGGCCACTCCAGCCGAACGACGAATCATCGCCGATGGGACGCCTAGCGACACGCTCCACACGATGCGCAGCAGCGTGCGCAGTTCCGCGCGCTGTTGCAGCACGAACGCGATCACCGGCGCCACACTGGTGGGTTCACGTCGGGCCAGTGCGCGGAACTCGACAACCAGTGCCTCGAGCGCGCAGTCTTCGGCGTCGCGTCCATCATCCACAGCAAGTGCCGACGCCAGTGGCGTGCCCGCCACACGCGGGAGTAAACGCGTCACCAGCGGCTCCCGTCGCGCCGCACTCACGGCAAGCGCCAGATCAGACGCACGCACAAGCGTTCCGCCTTCCACGAACAACGACGCCACATCGACATCCGTGCTGTGATCGGCCAGCACCAGCGCGGTCCACAGGTTTGCCAGGTCGATCACGCGCTCCGCATAGTGCCGCAGCATGCTGTTGTGACGCGAGGCCTTGCGTGCGCGATCGGCAAACACCCGCGCCAACGCCACATCGTACCGCAGCAATTCGGGGCGTGCCCGCGCCGCCTCCACCGCCATGGCCGACCCGTATGGGTTCTGCCACGCCACCAAGAGCGACGCGACATTGGCCACGTCACCGCTCGATGCCAGCGCATGCAGGGCACGGGTCGGCAACCCCGGTGTGGCGATCAGCCCGGTGGCGCGGTCTTCCGGGGCGACACCCGAGACGATCGCCCGCACCAGTGCGCGCAGCGACCGCATGTCCTCTTCGTCGAACAGCACCGCCAGCGTGTCGTACCGTGTCCCGCTCCAGCGCGCCAGAATCTGCAATCGCTGCGCCTCGCGATCGCGCAGCGCGCGTTCGAGGCCGTGTACATCCTGCCGACCATCGGATTCGCGCACCATGGCGTCCGGCGCAATGGCACCGAGCGTCGCCAGTTGCGCGGGAAGCTGCGTAGCCGGACAACTGCACAGCGACACCAGCTGTTCGGCAGGCAACAGATGCCCGGACAACCCGCGCGCGCGCGCCACGAGGTCGCTGTAGTCCGTCATGCAAACGACTCCGCGAGCAGGCGTGCAATGCGTATCGCCAGACGCGGGCGCTCACTGCTGATCCGTCGCGCCATCGTGGCGTTCACTTCCACCCGACCGTCGCTCGACTGTGCGATGATCCCGAGCGTCATGGACGGATCGACCATCACCGTCGTCCGCACCGCGTCGATCTGCGCGGCGGCCTCGCGCGTTACCCGCTCGATGGACGGCGGGCAGCGCACGGTCACCGGACCGTCGGGGAGGCACGGTATGGCACGCGTGATATCGGCGTGCAGCAGACCGGCCAGATCGGGGTGGGTGCTCAGAGCGTTGGATGCCACCACGACCGCGTCCAGTACACGCGTCACCGCTTCCTCGCGCGCCTGCAGCGTGTCGCGCACGGCGGCCTGTTGCGCAACGGCTTTCGCGGCCGCCTGTGCGTGCTCGTGCGCCTGTGCCCGTATCGTCAGCGCGGCGTGTCGACGAATCTCAGCGTCACGCTCGGCCGCCTCGCGAAGTGCGACGGCCTGGGCGTCGGCGGTCATGGCACACGCCGCCACCGCCGCGTCCGCCTCTCGCTGCAATCGTGACAGCAGATCCTCCCCAACCGGATGGGTCATCCGCCGGTGCCGCGCAGGATGATCAGCACCGCCACCACGAATCCGAGAATCACCATCGTCTCGGGAATCGCCAGCATAATGATGATCGTGGTGGCCAACTGCGGCTTTTCCGCCAACGTCGCGGCTCCCGCCGCTCCGATTTTGGATTGGGCCCACGCGGTGGCCAGGGCCGCGATACTCAACACCGCTGCTGCGCTGATAACACTCCACATCACGTTCATAACATCTCCGTGGGGTCATTGCCCCGGTGAAGGTGTCCAGCGACCGAACGGTTCGTACGGATGGCCACCGGGGCTGTAGAACTTCCCGAAAAACTCCACATAGTGCAGACGCAACGCATGAATGGCCGGTGTGAACAACCCGATCGCGAAGTTCACCAGATGAAACAGCAGCGCGAACACCAGCCCGACCGCCGTACTGCCCAACGTGCCGATCATCTGGTTGGCCACCACCGCCAGCATCACCGAGGCCGTTCCCACCGCCATGATGCGCGCGTAGGACAGCACGTTGCCGAGGGTGGCCAGAAACTCCACCGGCGCAATCAGCCCCTCCGTCGCGATCAGCATGGGGAACGCCACCAACAGGGCTATCACCGCCGGCGTGAACAACGCCACGGGCAATACTTCGAAGGCCGCCAGCAAGGCGCCGACCACCAGCAGCACCATCAGTGCCGATACGCCCTTGCCCACGGCATGTCGCGGTTCATGACGCACTTTGCTGACGGCACCGAGGATGAGGCCGAGCACCACATGCACCACGCCCAGCCCGATAGCGACCGCCAGCGCCGCCAGCACGGCCTCCGCGCGATCGAACAGCACGGGCTGCACGCCAAACAACCGGTGCGCCGCATCGCCGAAGTACTCGCCGAACAGAACGCCGAAGATGATCGCAAACGCCGCGCACGGGCCGGCCACTTCCGCCAGCGTGCGTTGCACCGATCCGGGTTTTGAGCGCCGGTGCAGCACAAACGCCAGCATGGCCAGTAGCACGCCGTACCCCACGTCGCCCAGCATCATGCCGAAGATCATCGGGAAGAGCACCGCCACGTACGGCGTGGGATCGATTGATCCATACGCGGGCAGTGGCATGAGGGCGATCAGCGCCTCGAACGGTCGAAAGAAGCGCGGATTCGACAGCATGACCGGCGCGTCGTCAGCCGACCACGCCTCGCGCCCGATCGTCTCCACCGTCACGGCGGGGCCGCCGGCCCGTGCCAGGTACCGCACCAGCGCGGCGGTGCGGTGCTCGGGTATCCAGCCTTCGATGGCAAACGCGTGTGGTGTGACCGCGCACTTTTCGTGCGCCTCGGTCTCGCGAAGCCAGTCATGGATGGACTGTCGCGCCTGACGCAACATGGGGCGACTCGCGTTGACACGCTGCTCGCGTTCGCGACCGGCGTCTGCAATCAACTGCGAGATCTCGCTGCCACGCGCGATCATGCGCGGAATGGCCTGTTCCAGCGGCAAGCCGCGATACGCATCGGGGAGCGATACTTCCGGCACGCGCGCCTCCGCCAGACGCGCGTCAAGCCGCTCACTGAAGTCGCGCGGCAACGCCAGCAGCACCGCCAGGTCACCGTCGGCCAGCGGACGCATGTCGAGCGCAAACTCCTCGCCAATCTCGGCGCGCAGCAGGTCGGCCAGTGTGTCGATGGTTCCGCGCAAGGCCGCCGGAACCACCACAATGCGCGAGGTGAGCCGGGGCGTCAGCGCGATGCGGCGCACCATCGGCTGTACGGCCGTAAGGAATCCGCGGTATCGCGAGACCAGCGCCTGCTCTTCGTCCAGCGCCCGCTCGCGATCCGTCAATCGCTGCACATCCCGTCGAACGCGATTCGCTTCGCGGGCCCAGGTCGCCAGCTGCGCCGTGGATGGTGGCTCGCGGGCACCGCGACTGGCCACTGCGTCATCGCCCTGCAGTACCGCCGACACATCACCGATCACACGCAGCAATTGCTGCCGACGCCGCTCACGTCGCGCGTCCAGCCGTGCGGGGTGGATGCCCGGCTGAACGGCCACCTGGGCCAGATGCAACACATCGGCGTTCTGCACGACCGCGAGCGTGGAGTCCAGTTCGTCGCGTGGTCCGAGCACACGGATGCGCGCCATGGGGATGATCATGGAACCGTTGACGCTGCGCGATTCGGCGCGGTGAGTCCGGTGACATCCGCCAACACCACCGCAGCCAGGCGCGCGGTGTCATCGGCGGATACGCTGCGATAGCGGACCACCTGATCGGCGGCCGATTGTGCAACCTCGCGCGCGATCGCAGTCAGCGCCTGCGCGTGGGCGGCGTCCAACGCCGCGAGTTCAAGCGCCAACGCGGCCTCCGCCTGTTGCGCGCAGTCCGCAACGGCGACCGCCGCGTCAGCCAGCACGCTCGCGGCGTCGGCGCGGGCACGCTCCAACCGTGCAGCGACCGCACTCTCGACGTGCAGCAACGCCTCAAGCGCCGACTCTGACCGTTGTTCCTCGTGCTGATGTGCGCGTTTGGGCATGATGTCGCTTGGGCCACACTCAACGGGATCCGCGAGTACCTGCAATGAACCATGCGCGTGGTCGGCATCGAATGCGCTCAGGGGCTTCGCGACCTCTCGTAGGGGAATGCCGCACCGGCCGAGAGTCAGGTCTTGCCCTACACAAGTCGCCCGATGCCCTGCTGGATCGGGCGTCGACCGCACCGGATCTTCGGTAGCATGGAGAATTCGCGTACCGCGCCGCTTGGCGCGTCGGTAGGCACCGTGGGACGAGCCGCACTGTATTTGCAGGCGATGCGCGTCAAATCGCTCTGGATTTCATCGATCTGCGTGCTCGCGGGTGGCGCCGTCGCGCTGTGGCAAGGGCATGTCAATCTCGCCGGCTTGTGCTTCGCGTGGCTGGGCGCGGTCTCCGTGCAAGCGGGGACCAACCTGACCAATGTGTTCTACAACTACAAATCGACAAGCCCGCGCTCCGGCGGCACCCCGTTCGATCCACAGGGATCCGCAGCTCCGGTACGACTTGGGCACCTCGCGCCAGCGTCGGTGCACTCGGCGGCGCTGGCCTGTTTTGCGGTTGGTCTGGTGGCAGGTATCGCGCTCACGGCGATGTTCGGATGGCGCATTCTGGCCATGGGCGTGCCCGGCTTGCTCGCCGGGTACTTCTATGGCGCGCCGCCAGTGCGACTGGCTTATCTGGGTCTTGGCGTGATCACGGTGTTTCTGTTCATGGGGCCTGTCATGGTGATCGGCACGTATTGGGTACAAAGCGGGTCCGTGTCGACGAACGCCGTGCTGGCATCGCTGCCCATCGGATTGCTGGCCGCCAGCATCATGCATGTCAACGATATTCGCGATTTCGCCAGCGACGTGGCGCATGGCAAGCGCACGCTGAGCATCGCCCTCGGTCGACAGCGCGCGGGGTGGTTGCTGGTGGCCATGGATGCCACTGCGTATCTCGCGGTGGTGGTTGGCGTCGCGCGCTCGTTGCTGCCATGGCCGGTGCTGCTCACGCTTATCACCGTGCCCAGGGCCATTGCGCAAACGCGCACGGTGATTCGCGAGCGCGATCCGGTGGTGCTGAACGGCGCCTGGTTCCTGAGCGTCCAAATCCACACGCAATTCGGTCTGCTGTTCATTGGCGGGCTGGCCCTGGCGCACGCCCTGCGTGCTTCACGTTGACCACGTCCCGTTCCTCTTGGGAGTATTCCATGTACCATATGGTGTTGCGTCGGATGGCTTTGCTGATGTGCGCGCTCGTCATCCCGTATTCGTTGGCCGGCGCCCAGCAGGGCGGAAGCGTGCGGGGCGCGTCAGCGACGCGCGCACGCACGAGGGCGTGGGGTTTGCGCATGTGGTGTTGCGTGACGACCAGGGGCGCGTCGCCGCCGGTGTCGCCGCCGACGCGGACGGCGTGTATGCGCTCACCCACGTGCCGGCGGGTCGCTATGCCCTCGAAGCCAGCCGCATCGGCTACGCGACCGCCAATGTGCCCGTGGTGCAGGTCGTCAGCGACCAGACGCTCACGCTCGATCTGTCGCTGGCTCTTCTCGCCGCGAAAGCCGACGTCATCGTGGTGTCCGGTTCGCGTCGTCTGGAGCGCGCGGCCGATTCCGACGTGAGCGCGTCCGTCATTCCGGCGGAGCAGATTCAGCGACGCGCCGAGTCCACGGTGTTTGGCGCGCTGCGACAAGTGCCCGGGCTCGATTTCTTCAGCACCGGGTTGGGCCAGCAACAACCCAATGCGCGCGGCTGGCCGAATGCGTTCGCCACCAACATGCTGTTCCTCATCGATGGACGTCTGGCCACACTGCCCGGTCTTGGCACGACGCTGCCCGGCATGGTCCCCGTCACGCAGAACGACGTCGCGCAGATCGAGGTCATCACCGGCGCCGCGTCAGCGTTGTATGGTGCCAACGCCGCCCAAGGCGTGATCAACGTGGTCACGAAAGATCCGCGTCAGTACCCCGGACAATCCGTCTCCATGGCGTTCGGTGACCGCACGTCGGCGCGCATCGACGCGCGATTGGCCGGTATGCTGGGTCAGCAGTTTGGCTACAAAATCAGCGCCGAATCCTTCCAGGCCAACGACTTCACCACGCGCATCAAGATTGCCGGCCTGGTCGCACCGGACAGCGCGTATGACGATCCGGAGCCGCAGGTGTCGACGCTTTCCACGGGGGCCACATTCTACTGGTACCCGCGCACCGGACGCTCCGTGGCGTTCTCCACCGGACTGCAGGAGTCCAACTACATCAATGTGTCCGTGGCCGGGCGCATCCAGGTGAAAGGCTGGCGCAATCACTACCAGCAGCTGCGGGCCCAGTTGGGCAATGTGCTGGGCGGATCGTTGTTCGTGCAGGGCAACTACACCGCGAACGACGCGGGCGACTCGTACTATCTCGACAACATGGCGCGCGGCAAGCAGCAACAGCCTGGGAGCCAGCCCCCGTTGACGTATAACCGGGCGATGGCCGGTGCGCTGTTCGTCGATCGCGGTGATCGATTCGACGCCGAGGCGCAGTACACCGCGCACGTCGGGAGCCGCCACTTCTTCACGGCGGGCGCCATGTCGCGGGTGGCTCGACCCTACTCGGGCGGCACATACCTCACGGACAGCGTGAACAGCGCGGGAACCGATGCCCCTGTGCGCATCCGCGAGACGGGCGCGTATCTGGGATACGACAACCTGTCCATCCACAACGTGCGACTCACGGTCGTGGGTCGATACGACTCGCACAGCGATCTGGAGTCCCGGGTGAGTCCCAAGGCCTCCCTGTCGTTCACGTTGCCGCGCGGCAATGTGTTACGCGTGTCGTACAATCAGGCGTTCAACAGTCCGAACACGTACTTGCTGTACGCACGGTCGCCCATCGGGCGCGCAGGCACGCTGCCGTTGGTCATTCGCGGCAACCGGCTGGGGTGGCAGTTCACGGCCCCCACGTCGGGCGCGGTGACCGCCGCACTCGAACCGTTGCGCCCACTGGAAGTGCGCAGCGTGGAAGTGGGTTGGCGCGGCACGCCACATCGCACGGTGACGACCGACGTCACGGTGTATGCGTCGACATTCACCAACTACATCTCGCGTCAGACGCGGATCAACGACCCCGCACGCGGCATCTTCGCGATCGATCCGCTCACCCAGCGCCCGCTCACCGAGATCACCTTTTCGTACACCAATTACGGCCGTCTGCCGGTACAAGGGGCCGACCTGCAACTGGAGTGGACCCCCAACGCGCGGTGGCAAACGACGGCCAGCGCCTCGTATCAGATGCCGGGTGCCTTCCAGCGGGCACTCACGGGACTCGACGAACCGCAGATCAATGCGCCCGCGCACAAGTACAAGGGCGCCGTACAGTGGCGCGAATGGTGGCGCGCCGGATCGGCGCTCGAACTGTCGGCCATCTCCGTGAGCAAATTTTTCTTCCAGAGCACCCCGGCATACCTGCAAGGCATCGTACCCACCTATACGGTGGTCGATCTGAACGTCAGCGCACCAATCCCCCGGCGCATCCTGCGCGCCGACACCCGCGCGCAGCTGAACGTGTTCAATGCGTTCAACAACCGGCACATTGAATTGCCAGGCGGCGCGACAATGGGACGCTGGGTACGCGCGTCAGTGGGGGTGAGTTGGTGACGGTGGCAGCGGGAAGATCGGTGGGGTGAAGACGGGAGACGGGAGACGGCAAGACGGGAGACACTCAGCCGGCTGGACGTCTCCCGTCTCCCGTCTTCCCGTCTCCCGTCTCCCCCTCCCCCTACCCCCGCATCCGCACCAGCTCAATCACAATCGACACGCCCAGCAGTACGCTCAGCCCGCCCGCACCGGCGGTCACCATGCGATAGAGCGTTGGCCGACCCTCCAGCGCGCGCAGCGGATAGGCCAGCGTCGAGGTAATGAGGGCCATCCCCAGCATGGCGCCCACCCCGAACAGCACGACATATGTGATGGCCGTGGGAACGTCGGGGAATGTCGCGGCTACGAAGATCACCAACGCGCCGGTGCCGGCGAGGCCGTGTACCGACCCCACGGCATAGCTCCACCACGCCGGCCGCGGCGAGCTGCGCACGGCGTTTTCATGTCGGCTTCTATTCGGGTCATTCCCCGATTGGCCTGCGGCGCCCACCAGTGTCCAAAGTCCAAGCCCGATCAGCATGGCCGCCACCGGCACCTCAAACAGCACCAGATGATCAGCCACCAAGGTGATGCGCAGCGCCGTCAGGATCCCCACCCCAAGCGCCACCGTGCTCAAATGCCCAGCGCCCCAGAGCGCACCCAGCTGCATCAGTCGGCCCCGCCGCGACTCCCCGCGCATCAGGGTGCTGACGGCCACCAGATGATCCGGCTCCAGGGCATGCTTCATCCCCAGACCGAAGCCGACCATCACTGGGATCCACCCGTGGGCTTCCATCGTGCCCGACGTATAGTTTCCGCATCTGATTGTCGCTAGGCGGGTTTCCCCGACGGGCGCTTCAAACATCCCTGATAGACGCACTCGGGTTTCCGTCGTACGATCCGACCTGAACGCCTGAACCCCTTCCACGCCGGATGCCGCTGCATTGAGTGACGTACCCGCGATAGTACTGGACGACATAGCCCATCGATTCGGTCGACGGTGGGCGCTTCGTGGCGTTTCGATCTCTGTGGCGCAGGGGGAGATTCTCGCGATCATCGGACACAATGGCAGCGGCAAGAGCACGCTGCTGCGCGTAGCCTCCACCTCCGTTCGCCCGACCCGTGGCACCGGCGCGGTGTTCGGGCGGGACATCGTGAAGGACCCGCAGGCCGTTCGATCGATGGTGGCCTTGCTCTCCACCGAGCCCGGCGTGTACGGCGACCTCACGGCCACCGAAAATCTCCGATTCGCGGCCCGCATGTTGGGCACCTCCGCCGACTCCCACGCCCTGCAGCGCGCCCTCGACCGCGTGGGACTGGGGCGCGAAGGATAACGAACGCGCCCGCAACATGTCGTCGGGGATGCAGCGCCGACTGTCCATCGCACGATTGCTCCTCAACCGCAGGTGCTCCTGCTTGACGAGCCCTACAATTCGCTCGATCCGCAGGGCGCCGGCCTGGTGAACGAGCTCATTCGGGAAACCCGCGACCGGGGCGGCAGCGTCCTGCTGGTGGCCCACGACCTGTCGCGCGGCGAAGGACTGCCCGATCGCACCGTCGAAATGCACGATGGCTTGCTGGGGGGTGTCCAGTAATGGCGAATTCCACCCTCACAGCCTCGCTCCTCGCCGACTGGAATCGCGTGCGCGCCGTGGCCTGGAAAGACATCACGGCCGAACGCCGGACCAAGTCCAATTTCAATGCCGTGGTCGCCATGGCCGGACTGATCCTGCTGTTCTTCGGATTCGCGCTCGGACCTGATGCCGAAGGACTCCGCAACGCCGCCGCCGGTGTGCTCTGGCTGACCATCCTCTTCAGCGGCGTGCTGGCCTTCAATCGGTCGTACCAACTCGAGCTGGAAGCGGGCGCCCTTGAGCAATTGCTGCTGTACCCGGGCGAACGCTGGGCCATCTACGTCGGCAAGCTACTGGCCAACCTCGCTTTCGTCTTCATGGTGGAGTTGGTCACACTTCCTTTGACGGGCGTGCTGTATCATGTGGTCTTTCCGGAGCGCTGGCTGGCCGTCCTGGGCGTGCTGATTCTGGGCACGACCGGGTTTGTGGCGCTTGGCACCCTGTACGCCGCCATGGCCAGCCGCAGTCGGTCGCGGGAAGTGCTGCTGCCATTGCTGCTCTTTCCCATGTTGGTCCCGGTCTTGATTTCAGCCAGCGGCGCGACCGCCGCGTTGCTGGTTGGCGACGTCATGGGCGACAGTGGCGCGTACATCCGGCTGCTGGCGACGTTCGATGTCATATTCATCGTAGCCGCCACGTGGGCATTTCAATTCGTCATCGAAGGATGAGAAACGACGCTTATGTCTGAGACAACCCTGCGAAATTCCAGTGCGGCGGCGCGTACAGCGCACGCACCGCTTGTACTCACCCCCCGGTCGACCTGGCTGGTGGCGCTGACGTGGCTGACCCCGATCGCCCTCGTTGCCTCGCAGGCCTACTTCATCATGGCCTCGGCACCTGACCGTGACATGGGGCACTTGCAGAAAATCATGTACGTGCACGTGCCCGCCGCCTGGAACGCCTTCCTCGCGTTTCTCTGGGTGTTCATCCAGAGCGTACGCTACCTATGGAAGCGAGATGAACGCGCCGACCTGCAGGCCGCCGCTGGCGCTGAAGTAGGCGCCGTGCTGACCGGGCTCACCCTCGCGCTGGGTTCTATTTGGGGTCGCCCCACATGGGGCGTCTGGTGGACGTGGGATGCGCGTCTGACATCGACCGCCGTGCTCTTTCTGGTGTATGTCGGGTATCTGGCATTGCGCGGTCTCACCGACGATCCCGAACGACGGGCCCGTTGGAGTGCCGCGGTGGGCATCCTGGGCGCACTCAACGTGCCCATCGTCTACATGTCGGTGAAGTGGTGGCGCACGCTGCACCAGATGCAATCGGCCCCCAGCACGCTCGATCCGGTTTATACCATGGGCCTTCGCGCCAACGCCTTCGCGTTTCTCTTCATGTTGATCGTGTTCATTTCGTATCGCTACCGCGGACTGCTGGCCGAGCGCGTGCTGGAACGCCAGCTCGACGAAGCCGCATTGAATAGGAGGGGCCGCTCATGAACGGCATGGCAGCCAATTCCTGGCCGTATGTAATTGCGGCCTATTCCGTCACGTGGGTGGTCATCGTGGGCTACACCATTCGTCTTGTGTTGATGGCCCGTCGCAACAGCGCTTCTCGTACTCACTCGGTATCCAACTCATGAGCCCGACCACAGAACCCGGCCTGGACACTGGCCCCGTGTCCCCCACTCGCAATCCGTCGCGGAAGCCACTGGCCATCGCGGCCGTGGTGGTCATGGTGGGCGCCTTCGGTTACCTGGCGTACGGCGGTGTCGAAAGAGAACCTGGTCTACTTCCTTACGCCCAACGAACTCGTGGCCAAAGGCGAGAAGGCACTCGACCGCCCGGTACGCTTGGGCGGCCAGGTGGTTCCCGGTTCGGTGCAGTGGAATGCCGACGCCCTTGACCTGCGCTTTCGCGTGACCGACGGCGCCAAGGAAGTGCTGGTGCATTCCACCGGTGCGCCGCCACAGATGTTTCGCGCCGGCATCGGCGTGGTGGTGGAAGGCAAGTACAATCGCAGCGGCGTATTCGAGTCGCACAGCCTGATGGTCAAGCACTCCAATGAGTATCGCGCGCCCACCAAGGCGGATGGCCAGCATCCGGCGCGGCTCGACAAGACGTTGATCCGGAGTTCCGGCGCGTGACCCGCATTCTTGGACTGGCGACGATTTGGATCGCGCTGGCGATGTCGGTCTACGGCATCGCCTCGGCGATCATCGGCCTCACTCGAAAGAAACCGGCGCTGGTGGTTGGCGCGATGCAGGCGGTGTACGTCAATTTCGTGCTGCTCACCATAGCCACCGCGGCCATGGTGTACGCGCTCGTCACGCATGACTTCAGCGTCGGCTACGTGGCGCAGGTGGGCAGCCGGTCAACGCCCGTGTTCTATACGGTGATTTCGTTGTGGGGCGCGCTTGAAGGCTCGATTCTGTTCTGGGGTTGGGTGCTGGCGATGTACAGTGCGGTGGTGGTGTGGACCAATCGCAAGCGCATCGGCGATCTGGTGCCATGGTCCACCGTCGCCCTGCTCACCATCTGCCTGTTCTTCTACATCCTGTTGGTGGGTCCGGCCAATCCCTGGCACCTGATCAGCCCGACCCCCGCCGACGGCCCCGGTCCCAATCCGCTGCTGCAGAATCACATCCTCATGGGTGTGCATCCGCCGTTGCTGTATCTGGGCTACGTCGGCATGTCGGTGCCGTTCGCCTTCGCTGTGGGCGCGCTGTTGTCAGGGGAAATTCACTCCGACGACTGGATCAAGCTCACGCGCCGCTGGACGCTGAGCGCATGGTCCTTTCTGTCCATGGCCATCATTGCCGGCATGTGGTGGTCGTACGAAGTGCTGGGGTGGGGTGGTTACTGGGCGTGGGATCCGGTGGAGAATGCGTCGTTCATGCCGTGGCTGACGGCCACCGCGTTCCTGCATTCTGTCATGGTGCAGGAGCGACGCGGGATGTTGAAGCTATGGAACGTCAACCTCATCGTGTCCACGTTCCTGCTCACCATCCTCGGCACGTTCCTCACGCGGTCGGGCATTATTTCGTCGGTCCATGCGTTCACGACCGGTACGATCGGCTACTTCTTCCTCGCCTTCATCGCGCTGTGTCTGATCGCGTCGCTGATCCTGGTGGCGGGCAACAGCGAGAAGCTGCGCAGCGATGGCCATCTGGATTCGGCGGCGTCACGCGAGACCGTGTTCCTGTTCAACAATCTGTTCCTCACCGGCTTCACCTTCGTGGTGGTGCTGGGGACGCTGTTCCCGCTGGTGGCGGAAGCGTTCAAGGGCGTGAAGGTCACCGTGGGCGCGCCGTTCTTCAACAAGATGACCATCCCGATCATGGTCAGCTTGCTGTTCCTCATGGGTGTCGGCCCGTCGCTGCCGTGGAAGGCCGCGTCGCGCGAGCAACTGCGGCAGTTGTTCGTGTGGCCGGCGGTCGTGGCGGTGTCCATCATCGTGCTGGCGCTCGTGTTCGGCATGCGGGACGTGTACGGCATCGCGGCGTTCGCCTTTGCGGGCTTTGCCCTCGTGTGCAACCTGCGTGAGTATCGCATTGGCACGATGGCGCGGGTTCGCGCGCATGGAGAAGCCGTGCCGGTTGCTCTGGTGCGACTCGTCGGAGCCAATCGGCGACGATACGGTGGATTCCTCGCCCACATCGGTATCATCACCGTGGCGATTGGCGTGACGGCATCGTCCAGCTTCCGCTTCGAACGTGAAGCCACGCTCAAACCCGGTCAGGTGATGCCGGTCAAGGGCAATTTGTCGGTGCGCCTCAAGTCGCTCTGGGGCAAGCAGGAACCCCAACGTGAAGTGGTGGGCGCCGACGTGGAGATCCTGCGCGGTGGCGCGGTAGTCGGCATGCTCGACCCTCGCATGAACTTCTATCGCTCGCAAGATCAGCCCGTCCCCACGCCGGCCGTGCGCAGCCGACCGTCGGGTGACGTCTACATCAACCTCATGGCGTTCACGCCTGATGGGCAGTCGGCCACGTTGCGAGTGATTCTCGAGCCGTTCGTCCCGTGGATCTGGCTCGGAGGCCTCATCGTGGCGCTGGGCGCATTTGTGTCGGCGTGGCCGGTATCGCGCCGTTCTGCGCGGCGCGTGGGATTCGCCGCTCCCAGTCCGACACCCGCGGCGGGCGTGGGATTCGCGGGTACCGCCATGTCGTCGACGCAGGCCCAACCCCTGCCCACCGTGACAAGTTGAGACGCCGCTCATGAACTGGAAACGTGCGTTCTACATGACGGCCGGTGTCGGCGTGCCGGTTATTGCGTTGCTGTCGTACGGCATGACGCGAGATCCGCGCAATATCCCGTCGCCACTGCCCGGCCGTGAAGCACCCGTCTTTACGCGTGCCGTGTTTGCGCCGGGCAATGACACCGTGCTGCGGATGACGGTGGGCGACTCCGTGCGCCTCGCGGAACAGCGCGGACACGTCGTGATCGTGAATTTCTGGGCGTCCTGGTGCCTCGCCTGTCGCGACGAACACGAGGCCTTGTCCCTGGTGGCCAATCGCTACGGTGCCAAGGGTGTGCGCTTTTACGGGTTGCTCTACAACGACTTTGAGAAGAACGGCATCAAGTGGATCGAGGACATGGGCGGACAGGCCTATCCGGCACTGTCCGACCCGGGTGCACGGGCCGCAATCGACTACGGATTGTACGGTGTTCCAGAGACGTTTGTCATCGATCAAACTGGCCGCGTGGCCCACAAGTACACCGGTCCCGTCGGCGTGATGGAGCTGAGCAAGTTGCTCGACTCGCTCACGACTGCCAATTCGGATGCCGTTGCATCACCGGCCACCGACGTCCCGGTGACGCGCGCCCTGCCGCCCACCGGGACCAAGCCATGACCACCGCCCGGTTCCACCGCGTGCGACGTCTCGCGCTCGGGACCCTGCTTGGTATCGTGGCACTCGGCGCGGCGCTGCGTCCCACGCACGCGCAGGGTACCGTGGTCGACAGTGCGAAATCGTTACAAACAAGTTCCGCACCAGCGCCCGGGGTCGACACCGTGTTGGACGCACGGGTCAAGATGGTGTCATCGCGACTGCGGTGCCCGGTGTGTCAGGGTGAGTCCATCCAGGATTCGCCGGCTGAACTGTCGGCACAAATGCGAACCTTGGTCCGCGAACAGCTGTACAACGGCAAGAGTGAACAGGAGGTGCTCGACTACTTCCTGCAGAAGTACGGGCAGTGGATTCTGCTTGAGCCCAAGGCCGAGGGCATCAATTTGCTGGTCTATTGGCTGCCGGTGTTCTTCATCGTCATCGGCGGCGGCGGCATTGCCATGGCGGTACGAAAGTGGACGCGACCGGTTGCAGTCGAGTCCACCGCAACCGAACCGCTCGCGCCCACCGCGCCCCCCACGGCACCGTAAACGTCGCGTCGTTCGGACCGCATGGTCCGCGTGTGCCGTTCATGCAGGTCCCGATTCTCGCACGCATTGCTGACATATCTCATACTTTCGTGTGAGTTTTTGACGGACTGATGCGGTGGGTGTTCGCGCTTCGTCCCGCGTCCAAGTCACGTCGGCCTGCGTACGTATTCCGCTCCGGTAATACGCTTGTGAAATCCCGGCGTTTTGTAGCGGTTTCTCACTCGCGGGTGTGAGAGAATCCCTGATTGAATCCCTATTGCGCAACTCCCATTGTCCTCCGTACTAATACGGCAACGGATAGGCGTGGGTGTTCAACCATGACGGTTGCATCGCACGATTTGACGAAGCGACAAACACCGGAGCGGGGACAATGCGTGATACGAGTCGTTGGATAGGCCATTCGCTGGTGACATTGATCGCGGTTGCCGCGCTCAGTGGATGTACCGACGAAAAGATCGTCTACCGGGACAAGCCACTGTTCACGGAACCCGTTTCCGCGGCGGCTGGTTTTGTCGGCTATCAATCCGAAACCACCAAGCAGACCACGTGCGGCTCGTGCCACGTGGAAGTCGCCGGCGAGTGGAAGGAAACCAAGCACGCCAATGCATGGGCCACATTGCAGGCCAATGCCGGCAAGAAGGGCTATTGCGAGGCGTGTCACTCGGTAAACAATCGCGGCAACGGTGCCGCCGATACGCTGGCTGGCTGGAATACCACCAAGTCGGCGCGCTATCAGGATGTGCAATGTGAAGCCTGCCACGGCGCCGGCCTCACGCACATTTCCAACCCCACCAAGGCCAACGTCCCGCTCGTGTCGTTGAAGCCGGGTTCAGGCTTCAGCAACGGTTGCGGCGCCTGTCACTCCGGCGTGCACAACCCGTTCATCGATGAATGGAAGCTCTCTGGTCACGGCACGCTGGCGTTGTCCAAGGCGTCTGCGTGGCGCGTTTCGGCCGACTCGGCCTACTGCCAAGGCTGTCACACCGGTCAGGGTGCCCTCAAGAACTGGGGCATCGCCGAACGCACCAATTACAAAGAGAAGGGCAAAGGCCCGGGCGACACGCTCACCATCACCTGCGCCATCTGTCACGACCCGCACGCCAAGAACAACCCGGCGCAGTTGCGCTACTCCATCAGCGTCAACAACACCGAACAGAATCTGTGCATGAAGTGCCACAACCGGCGCAGTGTGCCGGATCCGACGTCCACTCGCGGACCGCACTCGGCCGAGGGCGCGTTCATTACCGGTGAAGCCGGTTGGGTGCCACCGGGCATGGAAATCCCCGGTGGCCAGGCGCGTATTCAAACCACCCACGGCTCCACGGCAAATCCGCGACTGTGCGCCGGCTGTCACGTGGCCAAGTACTCGGTGAGCGATGCCACCGGTGCCTTCGTGCAGAACGTCACGGGTCACCGCTTCCTGCCGACGCCATGCGTTGACGCGAACGGAGCGCCTACGGTATCCCAGACGTGCGCCGAAACGTCGAAGAGCTTCAAGACCTGCGCCGCCAGCGGATGCCATGGTAGCCAGTCGGCCGCGCGCACGGCAAAGGATGTGGCGGAACTCCGTATCAAGAATCTGGCCATCGAAGTCAATCGCCTGGTGGCATTGGCCAAGGTCGCTCGCCCCACCGAGTTCAGCATCACCGACAACAAGATCACGACGGGCGAAGGCTCGGCCTTCAATTCGGCGGCGGCGTACAACCCGACCACGGGCGCCATGACCGGCAACACGGTGCACAACCCCTACCTGATGGAAGCGCTGCTCACGGCGAGCATCGCCCAGCTCAAGAAGGACTACCTGCTGTCCATCACGGCCGGTATCAATCTGGAAAACACGTACCTGAACAAGCCCTCGAGCAAGTAGTCGAGGAGCGGTAGGCATCGCGCGCCGGGGAGTGCATCATACTGCTCCTCGGCGCGTGTGTTTTTCGTCGATCGAATGTTGACGCAAGGAGAACCAGCTGATGGTCGGAATGGCGTGGCAAGCGGCTGTCGTGGCCGATTCGCAGGCGGTGCAAACGGCCGTCCACGGCACCGCGGCCGAAGTCGTGGTGAAGAACCCGGTACCGGGATTTGTGGGCAGGGCCTTTCAGCTCGCCTTCAACCTGCCAACCTGGCTGCAAGTTGGTGGCGCAGTCATTGGCGCGGCGATTGGACTCGCCGTGCTGGTCTGGTTGTACCGGCGCCGCGAAATCGGATTCGCGTGGCTTGGCCAGCAGTCCTCCGGGTACAAGGCGGGGCTGGCCGGTATCGCGGGCTTCATGTTGCTGGGTGCCGGTGGCGTGGGCTATGCCGGCAACCACTACATGCAGCACGACAATGATTTCTGCGTCGGCTGCCACGTCATGGGCGATGCCTGGACGGCGTTTCAGCGCTCGGAGCACCGCAAACTCCAGTGTCACGATTGCCACCGGCAATCCATGCTGGTGAGTGCCAAGCAGTTGGTCTCCTGGGTGGCCGAGAAGCCGCAAGACATTCCCAAGCACTCCAAGGTGCCCACCAATGTCTGCAAGGAGTGCCACGCGCAGAGCGCCAGCGACAGCAGTTGGAAGCGCATTGTGGCCACTGCCGGACATCGGCTGCACATGAACAGCGACTCGTCGGCCCTCAAGGGCGTGGCGTGCGTGACCTGTCACGGACAGGAAGTGCATCGCTTCGTGCCGGTCGACAAGACGTGTGGGCAGACCAACTGCCACGCCACCAAGGACACCAAGATCAATCTGGGCAAGATGGCGGGGCAAACCTCGCAGCATTGCACCGGCTGCCACACGTTCACCCGCGTGGTGCCGGAAAACATTTCGATGGACTCCACCCGGAAATACCTGATTGCCAATGGCAGCCCGGAAAGCTGCTTCGGCTGTCATGAAATGAAGAGCAAGCTGAAAGGCTTCGAAGCGAAGAACGACCGCGGCCACAATGGCGTGTGCGGCACTTGCCACAACCCGCACAAGCAGACCGAACCCAAGCAGGCATACGAATCGTGCGCGTCCAGCGGCTGCCACGTCGATCTGAAGAAGAAGAGTCCGTTCCACGCGGGCAACAAAGGCCATGCCTCCAGCAAGTGCGGGGAATGCCATGAGCCGCACGAGTGGAAACCGAAGGGACGCGAGTGCATCGACTGCCACACCAACATGTTCGGCACGAAACCAACGGCTCGACCCATCGGCTATCGCCGACCCGAGACGGGTAGTGGCAGCGCCCGCGGCCGTCATCCGTCGCGCCTGCAGCGGGTGCGTCACGCGTTCCACGCGCCAACCGTTCCCGATCCATCACGGCTTCGTCGGGTGGCCTTTCAGCAGAGCGTCGCCGCCACGCAGCCACCCGCACCCGCACCGCCCAAGGACTCGCCGACGTTCTCGCACAAGACACATAAGGTGCTGGCCTGTGCCGGTTGCCACGACCAGAAGCTCGCGCCCGGCGCATTGAAGGTCCGCACCAAGTCCGAATGCGCCGCGTGCCATCACTCGGCCGAACGCAGCGTCACGTGCGAAGGCTGTCATGACGCCCGCACGCAATTGGCGAAGACCATCATGCGCACAGTAACCATGCGCACCAGCGCCAACACCCCCGCCAAGCAGCGCAGTCTGCCGTTCGTGCACAAGCAGCACCGCGATCTCGAGTGCAAGGGGTGCCATACGTCGGGCATCCTGTTGGGCGTGACGCGTGACTGCACCTCATGTCACACCGAACATCACACGGCCGATCGCGCCTGTATCACCTGTCACCAGCCGGCGAAAGCATCGCATCAGCGCGCCGCGCATGATGGGTGCGCGGGCGCCGGATGCCACACGAACGCGACCGTGCTGGCGTTGCCGCCGTCGCGCTCGACGTGCCTGACGTGTCATGCCGAGCAACTCAATCACAAGCCCAAGCGCGAATGCGCCGAGTGCCACGCCGTGACGTGGGGCACCGCCGCCGCCAAGCCGCGTTGATATGCGCCCGCCAGTATTGATGGTTGCGCTCGCCGTCGTGGCTCTGGCCGCGATGCCGCGAGTGATGGACGCCCAGGGCGTGCGTATTCGCGGCGTCACCAGCGTGCGGTTTCTCGAGCTGCGCCCGTTCATCGACGATTCGGTGGCCGTGGGCACCACACTGCCCGGCGCGATCGACTACCGACAGACGGCGGACGGACTCGTGGTCCGTTGCGTGGAGGGTGATGCGTTCTGCCGGTTCAAGCGCGCCGGCTCGACGGCCAATGCGTTGCCGCTCACACAGGATCTGCAGATGACCGCGTGGGGCCTTGGCCGCGGGATCAGCCTGCATGCCGATGTGCGGATGCGCAACGCGATGGGATCGCAGCCCGCGCTCTGGCCGCGCGCCGAAGATGCGTTTGACGCCCTCACAGCGTACGTGGAACTTGATCGCGCGCAGGTTACCGCACGCGCCGGTCGCCAGTACGCCACCTCGGGGTTGGGATTCTACAACTACGATGGCGCCTCGCTGACCTACCGCCCCAATCGTCGCGTCACGCTGGAAGGCTTTGGCGGATGGAGTCTGGCGCAGGGGCTGAACGAGCAGGTCACCACCAGCGAGATCGGCGCGGTTGATGAGTTGCCGCCCGACCGGAATGCCCTGCTGGTGGGTGCCCAGGTGCGCCTGCGACCCACTGATCGGAGTTCGCTGAGCGCGCTGTATCAGCGCGAAGTGCGCGACAACCGGTCGGCCCTGTACAGTGAACGCATTGCGGTCGATGGCACGTGGCGATTCGGTCGGGCGGGCCTCGAGGGGTCGATGCAGCGGGATCTGTCCACCAACGAGTTCAACGAACTGCGCGCCCGATTCCGGTTGCCACCTATTCAGCAAACGGTCGTCTCGCTGGAAGCACGCCACTTCCGGCCATTCTTCCAACTCTGGACCATCTGGGGCGCGTTTGCGCCGGTGGGGTTCGATGAGGCCCGCGTGCAGGCGTCGTGGCGCAACACGGCCCAGTCGCTGTCGGTCGATGTGCATGGGGCGAAGCGTCGCTGGGAAGACACCGAAGCCGGCCTCGACTTCGAGGCGCTGCGCGCCGACGGGTGGCGCGTCGGCGGCAACGTCACGTGGCGGGTCGCCACCAACTGGCACACCAACGCCGGATACAGCGCGGATGTGGGATTCGGTGCCGCGCGCAGCGAAGGCGACGTGGGTGTTCATTGGGAACATGGTCAGCTATTCCTCGGCGCCACGGCGTCGGCGTTCCAAAGCATCTACGAGTTGCGCATCGGCACCGGACGCGTGCTGGGCGCCGGCCTCGACGCGGGTTGGCAGATCAGTCCTGACCTGCGACTCGTTGGAGATTTCTCGGCCTATCAGCAGTTGGCGCGCAATAGTGCGCCGTCCACCGACTGGACCCAGCGTCGCGCCACCGCCCGATTCGAGTGGATGGTGGGATCCGATCCCGGAGCCCGCACGGTGAGTGCCGCCACGCGCAAAGCCGAAGCACGCGCGCGCGGCAACGCGGAGTTGGCGCGTCTCGCTTCGGCGCACAGCAGCCGCTTGCCGGCGTCTTCCGGCGCACCGGAGATTCGGCCATGAAACGCGCATTCTCAAAGTTGGCCGGGCTGACAGGCCGATCACGGCTGTTCTGGCTGCTGGCAACCGGTCTGGTCGTCGCGGCCATGGTGCCCGTCTCGCGTGTCGTCGCGCGGCAGGCTGCGCCACGCTTCTCTCACGAGAAGCACCAGAAGCTCTTCCCGCAGTGCAGTGGCTGCCACGCGGGCATCCCCACAGGAACGCTGGCAACCTCCTTTCCGGACACCGCAACATGCGGCGAGTGCCATAACAATCGCGATCGCAAGAAGGTCGAATGGTCCGGGCCGACTCGCGCGGCCAGTAACCTGCGCTTCACGCATGTCGATCATCTCGGCTTGACCGACGCGGAGGGTGCCGCGTGTATCACCTGTCACGCCACACCCGATGCGAAGTGGATGCAGGTCGATCGCGCCAAGCCCGCGCAGTGTCTCGCATGTCACACCCATCGTGCCAGCGCCCATCTGGCGGCGGACAACCGCTGCGCCAGCTGTCACGTGCCGCTGACGCAAGCAAAGACGTTGAGCGTCGCGCGTATCGCCGCATTTCCCAAGCCGCCGTCGCACGATCAGGCCGACTTCGCACGGCGCCATGATGCCACCGGTGCCTTGGCGCAAGCCCAGTGCGCAGTCTGTCACGCGCGGGAAAGCTGCGCGCGCTGTCACGTGAACGCGACCCGCATCGCCACGGTGTACCGGCTGGCGTCGGACACGCGGGTGGCCGGCCTCGTGGCCGGCAAACCCGCGTCGTACACGGCACCCACCTCCCACCGTGGTGCAGGATTCCTGGAAACCCATGGACCGATGGCCCGTGAGTTCGCGTTGACGTGTGCCAATTGCCACGCGCAGGCGAGCTGTCAGGCGTGTCACACGGGCAAGACGGCGGCCGACGTGATCGCCTTGCTTCCGGTTGCCGAACGCGGCGATGCCGCCGGCGTGCAGATCAAGACCAATGTGATGCCGTGGAATGGCCTCACGGAGGCCACTACGCTCACCGGTCGCATCGCCCTGGGCCCCGCCACGAATGTGCAGAAGGCCGTCACCGGTGCCGAACCGCGCAAGGCGCAAGTGCATGCGCCGGGTTTCTCACGCACGCACGGTGCCTCGGCCGCGTCCTCGCAGTTGAATTGTGAAGGCTGTCACAGCAAGAGCTACTGCGCCGACTGTCACGGTGGCGAAAGCAAGCGACGCTTTCACGTGGCCAACTTCGCGGCCCGACATGCGCCGGAAGCCTGGGGACGCGAAACAGACTGCCAGCAGTGCCACAATCCCGAGGTGTTCTGCCGAGCCTGCCATGTGCAGGTTGGCCTGAGCGCCAAAGGCCGCACCAACGTCGGCTATCATTCAGCGGTCCCGCTCTGGACTTTGCAACACGGTCAAGCCGCGCGACAGGGATTGCAGACGTGTACCAGTTGCCACACCCAGAAAGACTGCATGCAGTGTCATGCACAGGGCGGACGAGGCATCAATCCGCACGGTGCGAACTTCGACGCAAAGCGCATGTGGAAGGCGAATCGCCTGACCTGCCTGCGGTGCCATTTCAAAGACCCGTTTGAAGGCCGCTGACGTCGCGTGCCTCCCTTCAACATTCTCCCAACATCTGCATGTCGCGCTCTTCACGCTTCACCACGGCCACCACGGCACTCGCGCTCATCTCGATGGTCGCCTGTGGCACGTCCGACACGGCTGGCCGTCAGCCGATCGGCTCGGTGTCAGACGCCGCATCCGCCGAGCCCACTGACGCGAGCGGCCCAAAGCTTCCGCTTGCCGCCCTGAACGCGCTGAACGCCGGCAACACCGCCTATCGCGCCAAGCAGTTTGACGTGGCGCTTGCCAGCTATCGTGAGGCCGCCGTCGCGGCGCCGGCGCACGCCGCGCCGTGGTTTGGCATGTACATGGTGGCCAGCGAAATGAAGAACACGGCCTTGGCCGACAGCGCGATGGGTCACGTGAAATCCCTCTCGGCCGATCCCTCCGCGTTGGGCGCCCACGCGAAGGTGACGTCGGAGATGACAACGGGAGCAGGCGGGTCAGGGCACCCGTCTGCGGCCTCGCCGAACCTGCCGGCCGGTCATCCCTCCACCCAACCGCTGCCTTCAGGACATCCGTCCACGATCGCGCCGTTGACCCCGCGCAAATCGGCCGACTCCGTCGGACGCAGTCGGGCGCGGTCGGGCATGACAAACGGCTGAGGCCGGAGGGCGCGGTCGCGTCAGGCAACACCTCACGTGACCAGCAACTTTCCCGTATGGACGGGGTTCATGCCAATCGACACCGTTGCTGCATGCAACGCTCCGTCCCCCGCTCCGCCGACTGAACTGACGCCCAGCCAGAC
Source organism: Gemmatimonadaceae bacterium (assembly GCA_016720905.1). Classification (NCBI taxonomy): domain Bacteria; kingdom Pseudomonadati; phylum Gemmatimonadota; class Gemmatimonadia; order Gemmatimonadales; family Gemmatimonadaceae; species Gemmatimonadaceae bacterium. The sequence goes on from JADKJT010000020.1 coordinate 44,494, forward strand.
CACTCCGGTCATGCTGGGCGTTGTTGCTGTCGTCGACGGTCGACTCCCCCCGCTTGGGAGACTACCACATGTTCAACCCGAATCAGATTCCTTGGCGCACGAATGAACCGCTGGTTGATTACCTCGAGAAGACCGGGGTGTCACGGCGGGCTTTCATGGCGTTCTGCGCTGAAATGACCGTGATGCTGGGTGCCGCATCGATGGTCACGCCGCGCATCGTGAAAGCACTGGCGGCGCTCAAGCGCCCCTCGGTGATATGGCTCTCGCTGCAGGAATGCACGGGATGCGTGGAAAGCGTGTTGCGCAGTGCCACGCCAACCATTGGTGATCTGCTGCTTGACGTCATCTCCCTGGATTTCCAGGAGAATCTGATGGCCGCCGCGGGCACCGCGGCCGAAAAGGCCATGCACGATTCGATGACCGCGAACAAGGGGAACTATATCCTCGTCGTCACCGGGTCGATCCCCACCAAGGAGAACGGGATCTACACGATGATCGGCGGTCGCACGGCCGAGGAGATTCTCAAGGAAGCCGCAGCCGGCGCGTCGGCCGTCATCGCCGTGGGTGCCTGCGCGCACTGGGGCAACGTTCAGGCGGCGCGCCCCAACCCCACTGGCGCGGTGGGTGTGCGCGATATCGTCACCGACAAGCCGGTGGTGAACATCGCCGGCTGCCCGCCCATCGCCGATGTGGTCACCGCCACCGTCGTGCATGTGTTGACGTTCGGCAAGATCCCCGAGCTCGACCGCGAAGGTCGACCGAAGTTTGCTTACGGGGCGAAGATCCACGACCAGTGCTCGCGTCGCGCCAACTACGACGCCGGGCAGTTCGTCGAGCACTTCGACGATGCCGCCGCGCGTGAGGGCTACTGCCTGTATCACGTCGGCTGCAAAGGTCCGGAGACATTCTCGCCCTGCCCCATCACGCAGTGGAACTCGCATACCAGTTGGCCGATTGGCGCCGGGCATCCGTGCATCGGATGCACCGAGCCGCACTTCTGGGACACCATGACCCCGTTCTACAATCGCCTGCCCAACACAGCGGGTATTCCCGTTGAACGCACGGCGGACTTCATCGGTGGTGCACTGGCCGTCGGCGCCGTGGCCGGCATCGCCGTACACGCCACCGCAACCACCATCTCGCGCATGAAGGCGCGGCGCGAACTGCCCATTCTTGAACAGTCGGGGCGCACCCCGCCACCGCCGACCGGTCCCACGACCTGATCCAGAGGAGAATTCATCATGGCACGGACAAAGGTCGTCGTCGACCCGATCACCCGAATCGAAGGTCATCTCCGCATTGAAGTGCTGGCCGAGGACGGACGCATTGCCAACGCCTGGGCCAGCGCGACGCAATTCCGCGGACTGGAGCTGGTACTCAAGGGTCGCGATCCGCGTGACGCGTGGGCCTTCGCGCAACGCATTTGTGGTGTGTGCACGGTGGTGCATGCGGTCGCGTCGCTGCGCGCCGTGGAAGACGCGCTCGCCATCAAGATCCCGGCGCAGGCCAACCTGATTCGCAACCTGATGGTCGGGATGCAGTACATCCACGATCATGTGGTGCACTTCTACCATCTGCACGCACTGGACTGGGTGGACGTGGTCAGTGCGCTCAAGGCCGACCCGGTCGCGGCGGAGAAGATCGCCCAGGGCATCTCCACGTGGCCGAACAACAACGCGGCGCGTTTCCGCGAAGTGCAGGAGCGGGTCAAGACATTCGTGTCGAGTGGCCAGTTGGGCATCTTCACCAACGGCTACTGGGGACATCCCGCATACAAGCTGCCGCCGGAAGTGAACCTGATTGCGGTCTCGCACTATCTCGAAGCACTCGACTGGCAGCGCGATGTGGCCCGTCTGCACGCCATCTTCGGTGGCAAGAATCCCCACCCCAACTTCATCGTGGGTGGCATGGCGTCGCCCATCAATCTCGATGCGCGCGCCACGATCAATGCCGACAGCCTCACCGATGTAAAGAGTCTCATCATGAAGGCGCAGGACTTCGTGGAGCGCGTGTACTGGCCCGACCTGGTGGCCATTGCGGGCTTCTACAAGGATTGGGCTGCCATTGGTGGCGGCACGGGCAACTACCTCTCGTATGGCGATATCCCGAAGACGAACGGCGGCACCGATTTCTATTTCCCGCGCGGCGTCGTCCTCAACAAGGATCTCTCGAAGGTCGTGCCATTCGATCAGGCCGGCGTGACCGAGCAGATCCACAGCGCGTGGTACGAGTACGAAGGCGGCAACGACAAGGCGCTGCACCCGTGGGAAGGCGAAACCAAGGCATCGTACACCGGTCCCGCGGCCCCGTGGACGTACCTGCAGGACGAGAAGAAGTACACGTGGATGAAGGCGCCGCGCTACAATGGCAAGCCGATGGAAGTCGGCCCGTTGGCGCGCATGCTGGTGGGCTACGCGTCCGGTCACAAGGAGATCAAGGATCTCGTTGGCCAGACATTGGGCGCACTCAAGGTGGGGCCGGAAGCGCTCTTCTCCACGCTGGGTCGAACGGCGGCACGCGGCATGGAGTCGATCCTGTGGGCGCGACTCATGTCCACCTGGTACGACGATCTGGTGGCCCGCATCAAGGGCGGCGACACGGCCACGCACAACGGTGACAAGTGGGATCCGTCCACCTGGCCGGCTGAAGCCAAGGGCTTCGGATTCATGGAAGCGCCGCGCGGTGCGCTGGGACACTGGGTGAACATCAAGGACGGCAAGATCGAGAACTACCAGGCGGTCGTGCCCAGCACGTGGAACTGTTCGCCGCGTGACAAGGATGGCGTCATGGGGCCGTACGAAGCAGCGCTGGTGGACAATCATCCGCTGCTCGATCCCGAGCGGCCCATCGAGATCCTGCGCACCATCCATTCGTTTGATCCGTGTCTCGCCTGTGGCGTGCACATCCTCGACGCCAGCGGACGCGAGATCATGGAGGTGAAAGTGCAATGACCACCCCGTCCTCGGCTGGCGATGCGGCGCTGCATCCGCATGCCGGCCCACGCCGTGTTATCGAGCCACCGGTCACCCCGCGCTCGCCGCGTGGTCGACTGTTGCAGCATCCCGTGCCGCCCGCCAGGGGCGAGTACGAGTGGATGTATCTGTGGCAGTTCCCGCTGCGCCTGATGCACTGGATCGCCGCCTTCAGCATCGTGCTGCTCGTGCTGACCGGCTGGTGGATTGGCCGTCCGTTCTTCATGGGCGCGGCGCAAAGCACCAGCACGTTTGGCACACAATGGGCGCGCCTGATCCACTTCACCGCCGGCATGCTGCTGAGTGTCACCGCACTGGTGCGCATCTACTGGTTGGTGGCGGGTAACCGATTCGAACGCTTCAAGGCGCTCTTTCCCGTGCGCTCGCGTGACATCCGCAATCTGTTCAAGCAGATGCGCTTCTACATGTTCATGCCCCCCAAGGACATGCCGTCCTACATCGGACACAACCCGATGGCGCAGCTGTCGTACACCTTGCTGTATCTGGCCGGTGCCCTGATGGTCATCACCGGGTTCGCGCTGTACACCACCACACATCCCAACGGGTGGATGTACGGGATGTTCTATCCCGTTACCACGATCCTTGGCGGGTTGCAGAGCGTGCGGCTGTTGCACCACATCGTCACGTGGTTCTTCGTCATGTTCATCCCCGTGCATGTGTATCTCGCCATGCGTGCCGATGTCATCGAGCGCGGTGGCGGCGTCTCGCAGATGATCAACGGCGGCAAGTTCGTGCCGATCGACGAGGACTTCGCGGATGCGGAAGACTGACGGCGAGGCGGTGGCCACCACGGCGGCGGTGATCGGACTCGGCAACCCACTCTTGGGCGACGACGCGCTCGGCCTCGTCGCCCTGGAGCGGCTGCAGAATCACTACACCATGCCCGACGAGGTGTCGCTGCACGACGGCGGCACCTGGGGAATGTCCCTCCTCCCCACCATCGAGGATGCCACAAACGTGCTCTTCCTCGATGCCATCGACCGCAATGAGGTCCCGGGCACGTTCATTCGCCTGGAGGGCACGGAAATCCCCGCCACGCTCGCGCAGATGGTCTCTCCGCACCAGATCGACCTGCGCGAGGTGCTCGCCGTGACCATGTTGCGGGGGACGTTTCCGCACAGTGCCGTTGCCGTGGGCGTGCAACCGGAGACACTCGCCACGCAGGTGGCGTTGTCGCGTATCGTGGCATCCAAGGTGGATGAGGTGGTCGAGGCGGCGGTCGCACAGTTGCGAGTCTGGGGTCATGTCTGCGTGCCACGCGAGCCCGACGAGGCGGGCCGGATGCGTCCGGCCGCGGCCAATGGCGGGATCTCGGGTGTCGTGTGCACGAGTTGAGCATTGCCCTCGAAATCTGCCGTGTAGTCGAGGAGCGGCTGCGTCCTGAACAGCTGCCGCAACTCGTTGAACTTGGCCTCGACGTGGGCGAAGACACCACCATCGAGGTCGCCAACCTGCAGTTCTGCCTGGACACCCTGCTGGCCCATCCGCCGTTCGCGGGCGCGACCGTGGTCATCGCGCGCGGCGATGGCGGCGATACGCGCGTGAGTTACCTGGAGATCGATGATGAGCGTCCGACGCATTGATGTGCGCGAGCGGGTGATGGCCCGCAACGACGAGATCGCGGCAACCGTGCGCACGCGCCTCGACGAGGCCGGCGTGGCCGCACTCAATCTCGTGTCCTCACCCGGCGCCGGAAAAACGATGCTGTTGGAGCGGACGCTCGATGATATCGGGGCGACGTTGCGCCTGGCGATTGTCACCGGCGATGTCCAGACCGAGAATGACGCCGACCGCCTGGCCGCCCACACCTCGCGACTGGTACAGGCCGTCGTGACCAACGGGGGATGCCATCTGGACGCGCTGCAGGTCACGACGGCGCTCGAGGCGGTCGCGCTCGATGATACCGACGTGCTGATTCTCGAGAATGTCGGCAATCTCGTGTGCCCCGCCAGTTGGGATCTGGGCGAGCGGCATCGCGTCACACTCTGCTCGGTGACCGAGGGCGAAGACAAACCGCTCAAGTACCCCAAGGCGTTTGCCAAGGCCGACCTGGTGCTGCTGACCAAGGTCGATCTGCTCCCCTATCTGCGCTTCGACGTCGACCTGCTCGAGCGCAACGTGCGCACCATCAATCCCGACGCCACCATACTTCGCACCAGCGCCATGTCGGGCGAAGGAATGAGCGCGTGGTATGAATATCTGCAGCAGGCCGTTGGCGCGGCGCGGGCGCGGGCGACCGAGGCCGTCGGGTCCTGATCATGAGAGCCGCAGCGCGCCTGACGATCACCGGAGTCGTGCAGGGCGTCGGCTTCCGTCCGTTCGTGCATCGCCTGGCCGTGCAGCATGAACTGGCAGGGTGGGTCCGCAATCTGTCGGGACAGGTGGAGATTCACGTAGAGGGCGAACCCTCGGCGTTGCGCGCCTTCTCCTCGGCGCTGCCGGCGCAGCTTCCGACTCTGGCGCGTATCGAGACCCTGTCGTCCGCCGTGGATGACGTGGACGGTGCCGACGGATTTCGTATCATTGCCAGCCGCGATGCGCCCGACGCGCGACTTCCGGTGCCCCCGGATGTCGTGACGTGCGATGCGTGCGCGGCCGAAGTGTTTGATCCCGCCAGCCGTCGATACCGGTATCCGTTCACGACCTGCACCGACTGCGGTCCGCGCTACACCGTGATTGAATCGCTGCCCTACGACCGCGAGCGGACGAGCCTGCGCGCATTTCCATTGTGCGCACGCTGCCAGCAGGAATACGAGTCGCCAGCCGATCGTCGCTTTCACGCCGAGAGCACCGCCTGCCCCGACTGCGGACCGCACTTGCGCTACGTGGCCGTCAACAGCGTGGACAACCCGATCACGGGAGACGACCAGGCACTGCGCGCGGCCGCCAATGCCCTTCGGGCTGGTGAAATTGTCGCGGTGCGCGGACTGGGGGGATTCCATCTGGCGGTGGACGCCACCGACGAGCTGGCGGTGTCACGCTTGCGCGTCCGCAAGCGCCGCGACGCCAAGCCGCTCGCCTGCATGGTGCGCACCGTCGACGACGTCCGGCGTTGGACTGCTCCCACTGACATCGAGTTGGAGTGGATCACGTCGCGCGAACGACCTATCGTGCTGCTCGCGCGACGCCACGGTGTCGAGGGTGCGGACGCCCTGACACTGGCGCCGGGTCTGGCGCCAGGATTGGATCGCGTCGGCCTCATGCTGCCATCCACGCCACTGCATCATCTGTTGCTCGAGATGGTGGATCGGCCGCTGGTCATGACCAGTGGCAATCTGGCGGACGAACCGCTCGCTGCCGGCAACGACGAGGCCATGCAGCGTCTCCTGCACATCGCCGACGGCTTGTTGCTGCACGATCGGGAGATCGTGGCGCGCATCGATGACTCGGTTATCCGACTCGCCGGGGCCAGTCCCATTGTGATCCGTCGCGCGCGCGGCTACGCGCCGCTGCCGCTGTCGATACCCGTCGCGTCGCCCGTTCCAATCCTCGCCGTGGGGGCGCATCTCAAGAACACCTTCACGCTCGTCCATGGGAATCAGGCGTTCGTCAGTCCGCACATTGGCGACCTCGACTCCATGGAAGCGCTGAGTCACTGGCAGGCTGTGCGCGGGCGCTACCAGTCCCTGTTCCGTATCACACCGGGCGCCATCGTCGCCGATCTGCATGATGGCTATCTCTCCACCCGCGCTGCCGAAGAAGCGGCGACCGCGGCCGGACTGCGCACGGTGCTTCGCGTGCAACACCATCATGCGCACGTGGCCGCGGTGGCGGCCGAGCACGGCGTCACCGATCGCGTGTTGGGTCTGGCATTCGACGGCACTGGCGCCGGAACCGATGGCACTGTGTGGGGCATGGAGTTTCTGCTCGCCGATCTTCTCGATTTCCAACGTGTCGCTCACTTGCGGCCGGCACCACTGCCCGGCGGCGACGCAGCCGTTCGCGCTCCGTGGCGCGCGCTGGCCGGGTTCCTGTCGCTCGATCGAGACGCCTTCGCGTCCTGCGCCCTGTCGACTCCGCCTGTCACGGCGTTGGAGGCGCGCGTCGTGCAACAGCAGATCGACCAGTCCGTCAATGCGCCGCTGGCGTCTTCGGCCGGACGACTCTTCGATGCCGTTGCGTCACTGTTGGGGGTGTGTCAGGTAGCGCGCTTCGAAGGCGAGGCGGCCATGCAACTCGAGGCATGCGCCGGGTACGGTCCGGGAGTCGCCCTGCCGTTCCCGGTCGTGGATTGCGCGACGAGTGATGGTCCGGTGCTCGATCCGGTGCCGTTGCTGGTCGCGCTGTGCGAACGACAGGCGCGCGGCGTGTCGGTGCAGCAGTTGGCCGCGGATTTCCATGAAAGTCTGATACGCGGTTCCGTCGCCCTCACCACACGCCTCGCCGACACGCATCAGGTGTATTCCGTTGCGCTCGGTGGCGGCTGTTTTCAAAACGCCCGACTGCTGACAGGCATGGGGCGGCAGATCCGCGCCGCCGGACTGTCGGTGCTCACGGCCCGTCGCCTGCCGGCCAACGACGGCGGCGTGTCCTTTGGACAAGCAGCCATTGCCGCCGCACGACTGGCCAACGATGCTGCAGGTATCACCGCGGGGTTCGCACCGGCGTTCGTCGGCGCGGAATTCGATCAGCGACGGGCGCTCGCACGCGCCCACGGAGTCTAACCATGTGTCTGGGAATCCCCGGCAAGATCATTGCCCTGCGCGAAGGCACTGCACTCGCCACGGGGGTGGTCGACTTTGGCGGCGCACAGCGTGACGTGTGCCTTGCCTATGTCGACGGCCAGGTGGCCGTTGGCGACTACGTGGTCGTGCACGTCGGCTTTGCCATCTCGAAGATCGACGAAGAAGAGGCGCGAAAGACCTATGCCGTGCTGGAAGCCATGAGCGAGCTTGGCGATCTCGAACTCATTCGAAACGGCGCCGAATCGCTGGTTGACCTTGAGAACCTGCCGTCAGCCGGTCCCCCGCCAACCGGACGCCTCGCGTGAAATACCTCAGCGAATACCGCGACCCGCAGCTGGCCCAAACGCTGGCGCGAAAGATCCGACTCACCGCCACGCGCCGATGGACGCTGATGGAAGTGTGTGGCGGTCAGACGCACACGATTGTGCGACAGGGAATCGATGAGCTGCTGGAAGGGTCCATCGAGATGATTCATGGTCCGGGCTGCCCGGTGTGCGTCACACCACTGGAGCAGATCGACCGTGCCGTGCATCTCGCGGGCCGCCCCGACGTGATCTTCACGTCGTTTGGCGACATGCTGCGCGTCCCCGGCAGCGACTGCGATCTGCAGCAGGTGCGGGCACGTGGCGGCGCCGTGAAGGTCGTGTACTCGCCGCTCGACGCGCTGACGCTGGCCGAACGTCACCCCGACAAGGAAGTGGTGTTCTTCGCGGTGGGATTTGAGACCACCGCCCCAGCCAACGCGATGGCGGTCGCCGAGGCCGCCCGACGCGGATTGCGCAACTTCAGCGTGCTCGTGTCGCACGTCACCGTGCCGCCCGCCATGGAGGCGATTCTCTCGGCGGCCGACAATCGCGTGCAGGGATTTCTCGCCGCGGGACATGTCTGCACCATCATGGGATGGACCGAGTACGAGCCCATCGCGCGCCGCTATCGGGTGCCCATTGTGGTCACCGGCTTTGAGCCGCTTGATATTCTCGAGGGCATGCTCATGGTGGTTGAGCAACTCGAACGCGGCGAGTATCGCGTGGACAACCAATATGCGCGCGCCGTCAAGCGTGACGGCAACCAGGCCGCGCAGGACACCGTGAACAAGGTGTTCGAGTTGCGCGATCGCCAATGGCGCGGCATCGGCATGATCCCCGGCAGCGGGTTGGGCATCCGCCCGGAGTACGCCGCGTGGGACGCCGAAGTGAAATTCGATCTCGCCGGCATCGTGGCCAACGAACCGGCTGATTGTCACGCGGGTGAAGTACTGCGCGGACAGATGAAGCCCTTCGACTGCCCGTCGTTCGGCAGCCGTTGCACGCCGGAACACCCCATGGGCGCGCCAATGGTATCCAGTGAAGGCGCCTGCGCCGCGTACTACAACTACGGACGTTTTCGTCAGGGGTCGCCGCTGGCGAACCCCGCCATGACCCTGCCAATCCTGGCGACCACATGACCACCACGTCGGCCCCCACACCGTCGATTGCCAGCGTTGGGCTCAACTGCCCTACGCCGCATTCCACGCACGATTGTGTCGTGTTGGGTCACGGTTCCGGCGGGAAACTCTCCGCGCAGCTCTTCCGTGAGCGCTTTCTGCCGCACTTCGACAACTCCGTGTTGCGGCAACAGGGCGATGCGGCCGTGCTCACCGTGGGCAACTCGCGACTGGCCATGTCCACCGACACGTTTGTCGTGCAACCGCTGGAGTTTCCCGGTGGCGACATCGGCACGCTGGCCGTACACGGCACCGTGAACGACATCGCCATGATGGGCGCCCGACCGCTCTATCTCACCACCGGCTTCGTGATCGAAGAGGGGTTGCCGATGGACGTGCTCGATCGCGTGATTGCGTCCATGGCTGCGGCCGCGCGCGAACAGGGCGTGACCATTGTGGCGGGTGACACCAAGGTGGTGGAGCGGGGCAAGGGCGACGGCCTGTTCATCAACACGGCCGGCATCGGCCTGCTGGACGCGGACTTCGCCCCATCGGCCGATCAAGCCCGGCCCGACGACGTGATTCTGCTCAGCGGCCCGATCGGTCGCCACGGCATGGCCATCATGTCGGCGCGCGAAGCCATCGGGTTCGACACCACGATCACCAGTGACACGGCCGCGCTCTGGCCGTTGGTGGATGCCCTGCGTGGCGCAACCGCCGGACACGTGCATGTCTTGCGCGATCCGACGCGCGGCGGCGTCGCCAGCGCGCTCAATGAAATTGCCGCGGCCTCGAACACGGGCATGATGCTGGATGAAGCCAGCATTCCGGTACCGCCCGACGTGCTGGCCGCCTGCGAGATGCTGGGGCTCGACCCCATGTACGTGGCCAATGAAGGGGTGCTCGTGGCCATCGTGCCACCCGAGCACGCCGATGTGGCGCTGGCCGCGTTGCGCGCGCATCCTGTGGGCGCCAATGCCGTGCGCATCGGTCACGTGGTCGCGCAGCATCCGCGCATGGTGGTCATGCGCACGCACGTAGGCGGGACGCGTATCGTCGACATGCTGCCGGGTGACCAGCTGCCGCGGATTTGCTGAACTGAACACCTGAACCGCCAAGTACGCAAAGTTCGCCAAGTCCCACAGAGGGTGACTTAGCGAACTTCGCGTACTTGGCGGTTCAAATGTGGTTTTACTTCTTTTTTGCCGGCGCCGGACCCGCGTCGCGCAGCACCACCTTGTCGTCCTTGTCAAAGGCGATCACGAGATTGGCCGCCGTGGCCATCATCTTGAGCGCCTCACCGGACGACTGCATCCCGAGCACCATCGTCACCGGGCGCTCGCCAAGCGCCGCATCGGCCAGCGAGGCCTTGACATCGAACCAGCGGCCCAGTTGGGGAAGGACGACCTTCACTGGCGTATTGGTGAACGACAACGTGTCGCGCACCCAGGCAAAGGTCTGCGAGCGGGTGGCATCGTCCAGGTCCTTCACGCTGCCATCCATCGCCACGCGAACCGCCTTGCCCGCGGCCACTGACGTCTCGCCGTTGACGTCCTTGGTACGCACCGACACGCTCCCCTCGTCGACACTCACCACGACTGCGCTGTCCTCTTCATACGCGAGCACGGTGAATTGTGTCCCGGTCGCCGTGATGATCACGTTGGCCGCACGCACGGTGAACGGCAGCGGTTGTCCGGCGGCCACCGTGAACGATGCCGTTCCGGTCAATTGCAGCGTGCGCATCGTGCCGCCAAACTCCACCGGCAACCGGAGTTTCGAATCGGATCCGATCTTGGCCTTCGACCCGTCGCTGAGATCGACCGTACCGCGCTGACCGCGCTGCGAACTCAGCGTGCGAGCGTCATCAGCCGCCAGCGCCTTGGTGACCGCGATATCGACGCCGCCTTCGTTCAGCATCTTCATCCCGTACACGATGACGACGCCCAGTACGGCGATGAGCGCCGTCGGTCCTTTCCATCCGCGTCCCTTGCCCACTTTGTTGACATGCTGCGCCGCGTGATGTTTGCGTGCGGCCGCCACTTCGTCCACCGCCTTCGCGTGGTCCACCGGTGCCGGATGCAGCGCCTCCATCAGCTTCGCCGCGGCTTCGTCAGCGCTCATCGCGGACACATGCGGTGCGTGCGAGGCACCGCCCTGTCGTGTATGCAGCGCCGCATGGCGACGGCGTTGCTGCCCGGATTCCCCGACGATGGCCTCCTGCAGTGCCGACATCAGCCCGGCCGCGCTGTCGAACTCGGCGCGACGCGCCCACGTGCCAAGCATGGCTTGCTGCGCCACGCGTCCGCCGAAGTGCGCGAGTTCCGGGCCCAGCGCCTCTCGCGCCTGCGCCACCAGCGTGTCGTACTGTGAACGGAAGACTCCGGTCAGCGCTTTTTCGTCGCCGCCCTTGAAGGCGGTGAACTGCGCGGAGTCGAGGGGCTGCAACTGGTCGGCCATCGGTCCTTCCTATCGAAAAGACATGGGTGCCTTAACCGGCGCGCGACGCGCGTCGTGAGCGCTCTGAGTCAACGCTACGCCGGAATCTGCGGCTCGGTCACGCAAGTCGCAAACAGGGGTCACCGGACAGCCGCGTCGGGATCTCCCCTGATGCCGCCTAGTGCCGAGGCAGGTCAATCGATGGCGGCGCTCCCGCGGGCGGCCTCGTGAAGGCGGTCCCGCTGGTCGTGAAACCCGGGGCGAAGCCGCCGTGACTCAGGAAGAACCGGCCGTTTTCGACACCCATGAAACGGTCGAGTCGATTCTCCTTCCCCGTCGCGTCATGGCTGAATGTCGCCGTGGTCAGCTCCTGCCAACTCCTGTCGCCAAGTTGAATCCACTGCGAGCCGTACAGCGCCTTCCGTCTCAGATGGCCGGTGGTGCCGCCGAAGTTCTCGCTGAATGAATACAGGCGCCGCAGCCCCTTGCCGTCCTTTGCCGCGCGAAAGGAGGCAATCAACTGCCACGCGCGCCGCTCCGGATGAAACCAGTACCCGCTGTACACGGTGGCCTCGCCGTCGGGCGTGGCGGTGACAAAGAACCGTTGCGTCGAGCCCGTTTTCCACGGATACACCAGGTGCGAGTGACCACCGGTGCCTTCGTTGCCGAAGACATCAGCCACCACGCCGTCCCCCTTCGCCACCAGCTGCGTGTAGTTCTCCGACGCCACCGTGCTCCGGTCGTTGGCGGTCGTACCGCTGGCCGCGTCCCACACGGAAAAGATGATGCGTCGCTCCGTGAGCGAGTTCACCTGCATACCGAAATACCCGCGGGCGAACCCGCAGGCCATGTAGTACGTCGTGACCGGATCATCCACGGCGGTGACTTCGTTGTAAAAACCGGTCACCAGCGTGTTCGAATCGGTGGGGTACCGCAGGTGCACGCTGGCCGCGTTGCGTCGCGGGTCCAGGTTGAAGTGCGCAGCGGCCGACGCGGGACCGTCCAGCACCAACGCCCGCACCTCAAGCGTCGGCGCCGCTCGGCTGTCGGCGATTGCCAGTTCGAAGCGCCGGTACCCGGTGTCGGCAATCGCAAACGTCCCGAACGAGACACGACGCTCGCCGTCACCTCCAATGGCCATCGCGTCACGATGCTCGGCGCCGACGGTCAAGCGCAGTCGCGCCGTGTCGCCGCGGGGAAGCTGCACGGCCACCGACGGTTCAATGGCACCCCGAGTGATGATCTGACCGAACCAGGCAAGACTCGCTCCGGCACGCACGAATGGCATCACCGGTCGAGTCGCCGAAATTCGGACGGCATCGGCGTCCGGGATCAAGTACGCCGTGAACGCCGGCACACGCAGTTCGGCACGCGGGAGCGCCACGAACATCGCGAGGGCCGCGAACAGCACAGGAGCCTTCATGTCGCCTACGGGAAGAGGATGAGGCGGCGACTGCTATCCACGCCACCAGTGCAGCACGACCGGCCCCGCAATCATCACCCAGCAGATTCCGGTCATCACCAGCGCCGTCAACACTGACGCGCTGCCCAGGTCTTTCGCCATGCCGGCCAGCGGATGGAGTTCCAGCGAGATGCGATCCACCGTCGCCTCGATGGCGGTGTTCAGCAACTCCACCAGAATGACCAGAATCAGCGACAACAGGAGCATCAGGTGCTCAACCCGGCTGACCGGCAGCGCCAGCGACAGCGGGGCGAGAATGACAAAGGCCACCAGCTCCTCGCGCAGCGCCGACTCGGACGCGAAGGCGTGGCGATAGCCGGCAAACGAGTTGCGGAACGCCGCGATGAGGCGACCAACGAAACTCGACGGTTTGGTTTTCCTGAGCGGTTCGGTCATGAGAGGGGAGTGATGAATCGTCGCGATCGCGCGAGGTGATGCCAAGTTGCCACGTGGTGACGTGGCGCGCCACCACAAGCGAAAGCGCCGACGATGCCCTATCTTCGCGCGATGACCGGACCCGCAGATGTCGCCGAACTGCTCAACGCCGAACTCAGCCTGCTGGCCTTCCAGCGACGCGTGCTCTCGCTGGCCGAGGATCCGTCGGTGCCCCTGCTTGAGCGCCTGCGCTTCCTGGGCATCGTCACCAGCAACATCGACGAACTGTACATGGTGCGGATGGCGGAGCTGCGTCTGGCCGCCCTCGATGAACGCGCCGCCGGGGAACACGCCGCCCTCCCCACCTTTGGCGAAAGCCATACGGCGTCGGCGCGTCTGGAGGCGGTGGAGCACGAGCTTGCCGAGATCCTCGCGGCGCAGTCGCGGTGCGCCGACCAATGCCTGCGCGAGGCAGCTCGCGCCGGCGTCGGCCTGCTCACGTGGGATGCCCTCACGGGCGCCGAACGTGAGGCCCTGCGCACGCGCTACCTCGAGGAGATCCAGCCCGACCTGATGCCGCACGCCATCACGCTCAGCCCGGGCCATCCGCTGCCGCATCTGCCGCATCTGGGGCTGTTCGTGGCCGTGGTGTTCCGTGCCGCCGCTGGTGAACGCGCGCGCCTCGCCGAACACGAACTGCCCGGCGATGTGCCGCGCCTGTTGCCGGTGCCCGGTCGACCGGACTCGGTCATCGCCATCGAGGACGTGCTGCGCGCCAACGCGCACCTGCTGCACCCGAATGCCGTGGTCGATGGCACCTATCTGTTTCGCGTCACGCGCGGCGGCGATCTGCGCATCCTTGAGGAGGATTCCGGCGACCTGCTGGGTGCGGTGGCGTCAGCCGCCGAGCGTCGACCGAACAATCCCGCCGTGCGGGTGGAAGTCGAGCGGAGTATGCCCGCGCATGTCGGCGCGTTGATTCTCGACAGCCTGCGCCGCGAGGCGATCGGACGCGACATGGAGTTGACGGTGGATGCGGTGCAGGTGGTGGACGGATTGCTCGATCAGCGGTGTCTGCAGACACTGCCATTGCCGCGCGACGCGCGCTTCGAGTATCCACCGTTCACCGCCCGGGTGCCGATTGACGCCGGGCAGTCGCTGTTCGACGCGATACGCGACGGCGACCTGCTGGTCCATCATCCGTTCGAGTCGTTTGACGCCACCGTAGTGCGCTTTCTGCAGGATGCAGCCAGCGATCCCGCCGTGACGGTTATCAAGACCACACTGTATCGGGTGGGCAATCCGTCGCCGGTGGTGGAAGCGTTGTTGACCGCAGCGCAGGCGGGGAAACAGGTGTTCGCGCTGGTGGAGCTGCAAGCGCGTTTCGACGAAGAACACAACGTGCACTGGGCGCGCACGCTGGAACGCGCCGGTGGTCGCGTGGTGTATGGTCTTCCCGGTCTTAAGGTGCATGCCAAGGTGGCGCTCGTGGTGCGTCGCGAAGGCACGCAGCTGTCGCGCTACGTGCACGTGGGCACCGGCAATTACAACACGCGCTCGGGGCGGCAGTACACCGACCTCAGTCTGTTTTCCGCGCGCGAAGACATCGCCACCGACGTCGCCAACCTGTTCGGAGAGTTCGCCGTGGCCTCGCCACTGCCGAATGGACTCGCCCACGGCGCGCTGGTGGCGCCGCACCAATTGTTGCCGGCATTGTTGCAGCGAATCGAGCGCGAAGCCGAGCACGCGCGCGCCGGTCGATCGGCCCATATTGCCATCAAGGTGAACGGTCTGGCCGACACCGAAGTGGTGCGCGCCCTCTATCGCGCGTCGCAAGCCGGTGTGACCATCGATCTCGTGGTGCGCGGTATCTGTACACTGCGACCCGGCGTGCCCGGACAATCCGACCGCATTCGCGTGGTGTCCATCGTGGGGAGATTCCTGGAGCACTCGCGCATTTATCGGTTTGCCAACGATGACCGGCCGGAATATTTCATCGGATCTTCGGATTTGCGCCCGCGAAACCTGCGACGTCGCGTGGAGCTGCTGGTGCCGGTACCGGATGCCGCGCACCGCGCGCGACTCGACGCCATTCTCGATCGGTATCTGCACGACCCCACGGCATGGGAGCTGACGATGAGTGGTGCGTATCACAAGCGGTCCGGCGAGGGGCGCGCGGCGCAGGTCTCGCTGGCGGAGAAACGCCCATGACCCACAACCGGTGGCGCGTGCCCGTTGGCGCCGTGTTGGTGCATCTGTGTATCGGCTCGGTGTACGCCTGGAGCACGTTCAATCGACCCATTCAACAGTTGTTCGCGAACCAGCCGTGGTGGATGAATCCGCCGTATACCACGTTCACCACAGCGTTGGCGCTGCTGGGTCTCAGCGCAGCCGTCGGTGGTCCGTGGGTTGAACGTCATGGCCCGCGGGTCGCCGCGCGCGCGGCCGCATTGTTCTTTGGCAGCGGACTGTTGGTGGGAGGTTTCGGTCTCGCCGTCCGGCAACCGCTGCTGGTGTTTCTGGGAATGGGTATCATCGGCGGCATCGGGTGCGGTCTGGGCTACATCTCACCGGTCAGCACGCTGGTACGGTGGTTTCCCGATCGTCGCGGCATGGCCACCGGCATGGCCATCATGGGATTTGGCGGCGGGGCCTTCATTGCCGGTTATCTGAACGTCTTCCTCATTGCGCGCGTAGGCATCGCCACCACCGTGATGCTGCTGGGGGTCACCTATCTGGTGATCATGCTGATCGGATCGACGCTGTTACGTCAGCCACCATCAGGATGGGCACCAGAGGGTTGGACGGGCAGCGTGCGCACCACCGCGCAACGCGCCGCCATGATCGCGACGGACAGTGTGAGTCGCAATGCGGCGGTGCGCACGCCGCAGTTCGCGTTGCTGTGGGGCATCCTGTTCATCAATGTGACCGCGGGTATCGGCATCCTTGCACAAGCGTCACCCATGATGCAGGACCTGTTCGGGCGTACGCCGCTGCAGGCAGCGGCGGTCGTGTCGCTGATTAGCATTTTCAATGCGTCCGGTCGTTTCGTGTGGGCGTCCGCCTCCGACTACCTCGGACGGCGCCATACCTATTCGCTCTTCTTCGCCCTGCAGGTGGTGCTGTTCTTGCTCATTCCGCGACTCGCCGAGCAAGGGCAATGGACACTGTTCGAACTCAGCCTCTTCGCCATCTTCACCATGTATGGCGGCGGCTTTGCCACCATTCCCGCGTTCCTGGCCGACATCTTCGGCCCGCTCAATGTGGGCGCCATTCACGGTGCCGTGCTCACCGCGTGGAGCGCTGCCGCCATTGCGGGTCCGGTCATCATCACGGAGCTGTCCAATCGCGCCAAGCTGGCGCTGCCGGCCGGTGGCAATCGCGTACACATCTACGACGTCCCGCTGCAGTTGCTGGCCGCGCTGCTGGCAGTCGGATTCCTCCTCACGCTGTTCGTGCGTCCGCTGCGTGCGTCGTCAAATGCCTCCTGAATCGCGCACCCACCGCATGGTCATCATTGGCGGAGGGTTCGCGGGCATCGGCCTGGCCATCCGACTGCGTCAGCAGGGCATCGACGACTTCGTCATCGTTGAACGCGCGGCCGATCTGGGCGGCACCTGGCGCGACAATCGCTACCCCGGCTGCGCCTGTGATGTGCAGTCGTCGCTGTACTCGTTCTCGTTCGCGCCCAATCCCTCGTGGAGTCGCACGTTTTCGCCGCAGGCGGAAATCTGGGAGTATCTCCGCGCGTGTGCGAGAACATTCGACATCGAACGGCACTTCGTGTTCGGGCAGATCGTCACGTCCGCCCACTGGGACGCGGCCACGCAGCAGTGGGTGGTCACCTCCGCCACGCATCAGTGGCGCGCATCCATCCTGATTGCTGCCAACGGGGCGCTCAGCGACCCGGTAGTTCCGTCCATTGCTGGACTGGAGTCGTTTGGCGGTCGCGTGTTTCATTCGGCACAGTGGCCGCACGATATCGATCTGCGCAACCAACGCGTCGCCGTCATTGGCACAGGCGCATCAGCCATTCAGTTCGTACCGGCCATCCAACCGCTGGTGCAGCAGCTGCACCTGTTCCAGCGCACACCGCCCTGGATCATGCCGCGCCGCGACCACGCCATTCCGCACTGGCGTCGCGCACTCTATCGCGCAGTTCCCGCAACCCAGCGTGCCGAACGCGCGCTGTTGTACGCCATGCGCGAAGTGATGTATCTACCGTTTCGTCATCGGTGGGTAGCCCGCCTGGCCGAACGGGCCGCGCGCCGGCATCTGGCGGCGCAGGTCGCCAATCCGACACTTCGCGCGAAACTCACGCCGGCCTACACACTTGGCTGCAAACGCATCTTGCTGTCGGACGACTATTTCCCAGCACTCACGCAGTCGAACGTGGAACTGGTCACAACCGCAGTCTCGCGGATCGGGCACGATGGCATCGTGGACGCTGACGGCACGCTGCGACCCGTGGATACCATCATCTTCGGCACCGGATTCCGACCCACCGAACCGCCGCTGGCACCACACATCGTTGGCCGGGATGGTCAGTCGCTGGCGGCGGCATGGCAGGGCAGTCCGCGCGCGTACATGGGGACCACGGTCGCCGGCTTCCCGAACCTGTTCCTGCTGATGGGCCCCAACACCGGGCTTGGGCATTCCTCGGTGATTCTCATGGTGGAGGCGCAGATCGAATACGTGTTGGCGGTGCTCGCACACATGAACGCGCGGAGCGCGGGCGCTGTCGAGCCAACGCGTGTCGCGCAAACAGCGTACGTGGCGTGGCTGGACGCGCGCCTCGCCCCCACCGTTTGGAACAGCGGCGGGTGTCGCAGCTGGTATCTTGATGAATCCGGACGCAATGCAGCACTCTGGCCCGACCGTGTGGGCGCCTTTCGCCGTACCGTGACGCGCCTGCATCCCCGCGACTATCACCTGTCGCCGCGCGTGGCGCCGAATATGCCGCATGTCTGACATGGCCCACGCATCACAGCACCGGGTCCACCCGTCCGCGCGTGAACGGTTGGAAGGACAACTCGCGCGCGCGCTCGCACATGTGCCGGGCGCGTGGCTGTTGCGACTCATTGGAGAGCGGCCACTGGTGGTGGACGGCCGCACACTCGATGCCCATCTGCAGTTCCTGCTGGCCGCGCAGCGACGCAAACGGCGCATCGGACTCACCGAGCCCACACCGGCGTCAGGCCGCGCACGCTATCGACGGGAGACGCAGGCCGTGGCTGCGGTGCCAACCCCCGTGGCCGCCGTGCGAGAGATGGTCGTTGATGGCGACAGTGGACCTCTGGCCGCGCGACATTACGCGCCGATGGTGCTCGATGACGCGCCAATACCACTCCTCCTCTTCCTGCACGGCGGCGGGTTCGTCATCGGCGATCTCGACACGCACGACGAGCAGTGCCGCCTGCTCTGTCGTCACGGCACCATGCACGTAGTCAGTGTCGCGTATCGATTGGCGCCGGAACATCCCTTCCCCAATGCCGTTGATGACGCCTGCGCCGCCCTGCGCTGGGCACTGGCGAATGCGCAATCCTTGGGTGCCGATCCTTCAATGGTGTGCATCGGCGGTGACAGTGCCGGTGCCAACCTGGCGGCCGGTGCCTCGCTGGCGCTGGCGCGTGAAGGCCGCCCCATCGCCGCACAGCTGCTGCTCTATCCGGCCACCGACGCCAATGGCGTGTTCCCATCACGCACCACATTCAGCGCCGGGTATCTGCTGGAAATGCGCGATGTGGACGCATTCAGCCTGCACTATCTGGGCGCGGACCAGGCCGTGGGCGATGACCCGCGTGCCAGCCCGGCGCGCGCCACCGATCTGTCGCTGTCACCACCCACCATGGTGGTGACCGCCGGGTTCGACGTGCTGCGCGATGAAGGTCAGGCGTTTGCCGCCGCCCTCCGCTCGGCTGGCGTGCGCGTGCACGAGCATTGCGCGGATGGACTGGTGCATGGGTTCCTGCACTTGACCACCGTAGTGCCAGCGGCCCGGCAGTTCGCCCGGAAAATCGCCACCGACTTTTCCGCCATGGCGCGAACCCACCCGTAGCGCCAACGTCTTCGCGCTCCTCACCCGCTGGCCCCCAGCCAAGCCCCTGGCTGTCGGACAATCCCCCACGCACTCCGAGCAATCTCCGGATGCCATTGCGGGTCGATTGCACCGACCGTTCATGAGCACGGGTGTTCCCGCGCGTGGGATACACGTCCCTCGCGGCGCGCCTCGGCTGACCGGCCTGACCATGCAACGCATCCTCGTGCCACTCGACGGCTCACCATTCGCCGAACGGGCGCTTCCCACCGCGCTCGATCTCGCCGCGCGTCACGGTGCCCGGATTGAACTCATTGGCGTGCATCAGCCGGCGCTTCCGGTGCGCGGTGGACAGGGTGCGGTCGTATTCGATCAACGTTTCGACGCCGAGTTGCGGGCGGGAGTCCGTCAGTACTTGCATGACACGGTGGTCAAACTACGCGCAGCACACCCGTCCCTCGACTTCGGATCGCAACGTCTCGATGGCACGCCGGCACCGGCCATCGCCGAATATGCACGGTCCGAACATGCGGATCTCGTGGTGCTCGCCTCTCACGGCCGAGGTGGCCCGGCTCGATGGATGATGGGCAGTGTCGCCGACCAATTGGTGCGCAGCCTCACCATTCCCGTGCTCGTCGTGCGCGCCGAGGACAAGGCGACCGTCACGCCAGACATGACCGTTCGTTCCAGCGCGTGCTCGTGGCCCTGGACGGCACACCGGAAAGCGAAAGCGCTGTGGCAGTGGCCGTGCGCCTTGTCAACAACGCCGACGCCACCTTCACCCTGTTGATGGTGGTGCCACCACCGCACCCCGCGCTGCGCATACTGGCCAACGCCGAAGAACTGCACCGCTATGTCGAGGAAGAGCAGACGTCCTCACGCGACTATCTGGGAAGCGTCGCGACGCGCGGCGGGGCGGATACCGCCCTGCATCCCGCGCTCTGCCTTGATGTGCATCCGGCCCACGGCATCACCCAGTTTGCCGCCGAGAACGGGATCGATCTGATCGTGCTCTCCACCCACGGCCGGGGGCCCATCGGACGCGCGTTCCTGGGCAGCGTCGCCGACAAGGTGGTGCGGATGGCCTCGATTCCGGTGCTGCTGACGCATGCGCAGGAACGGAGAGACGCGTCGCCGACGCCGTAATCGCGGCGGCGACGAGCCGCTGGACCGACCCCGCTGCAGTGTCCCTCCGCTTTATCCCGGCTGACCTGAGCAGGGATGCGTAGGTGGAATTTCGTTAAGTCATTGCCGCATGGCCTGTTAAGGGTAGGAACGGAATATGCGGTTGATCGACGTGGAAGTTCTATGTCCGTCCTCCCTGCCGGAGCGGTATCATGATCCGCCAATCGTTCGCTCTCGTCACCGCGCTCTCGTTGGTTGCCTCGCCAGCGCTCCTACGGGCGCAGTCGGGCACGCCTCCCGCCGAGTATGGTACCGAAGTGCCGCGGTACTCGGCCAACCAGCTCGACAATCTGGTCGGGCCCATCGCACTGTATCCTGACGCCCTGCTGGCGCAGGTACTCGTGGCCGCCACGTTCCCCGACCAGGTGGAGGCGGCGGCGCGCTACGTGCGCGCCAACGGCACGTCCGGCATTGACGAGCAGCCGTGGGACGTCAGTGTGCGCTCCGTCGCCCACTATGCCTCGGCCCTCAACATGATGGACGAGAAGTCCGACTGGACCGCCACACTGGGACGCGCCTACGCCAACCAGTCCAGCGATGTCATGGCGGCCGTGCAGCGCATGCGAGCCATGGCGGCGGAACAAGGCAATTTGCTCTCCACCCCGCAGCAGGTGGTTGCGCGACCCGCCAGGCCGTCTTCCTGCCCAGCCTTGGTGATCCATTCCGGTGGTACCGTTCGGGTGTGCCGGCGGCGTGAAAGGATTCGGCGGTGACCTGTTCTCCTTCGGTATCGGCTTCCCGATTGGCGGCTGGCTGGCCTACGACTGTGATTGGCGCCTGGGGCG